>JAOPZL010000046.1 GCA_025964175.1 Solirubrobacterales bacterium | reverse complement strand
CGACCTGCGTCCGGGCGCGTTCCGTGCCGCGCTGGACCTGCACCGCCCGATCTACCAGCCGACCGCCGCCTACGGCCACTTCGGCCGCGAGGACGCGGACTTCACCTGGGAGCGGACCGACAAGGCGGACGCGCTGCGCGACGCGGCGTAGGCGCTCGCCCGGTCAGCAGTCGGCTCCCGCGACCAGGGCACGGCGAAGAGGAGGCGCCGCCTGTCGCGGCCATAGGCTGGACGCGTGAGTCGCATCGCCCGAGTCGAGCCGCTGACCACGGCCCGCGCCCTGCGCGGGCCGTTCGACTACCTGCGCCCGGACGGCGCGGAGATCGGCTCGCTGCTCGTCGTCCCGTTCGGGCGCCGCGACGTGGTCGGCGTGGTCACCGGGATCGCCTCGGCCTCACAGGTGGCCGAGGAGCGGCTCGTGGCCCCGCGGCGGATCCTGCCCAACTCCGTGCCGCCCGACCTGATCGCGCTGGCGGAGTGGATGGCGCACGAGTACGTCTCGACGTTCGCCCGCGCGCTGGCGCTGATGCTCCCGCCGGCCCGCGTGCGCGAGAAGACCGCGCTGTGGGCGGCGCGGACCGTCGCGGGCGAGACGGCTCTGGAGCATCCGGCCGACCGCCCCGCCGATGGCGGCCGGGCGCTGACCGAGCGCCAGCTGCTGCTGCTGGCCTCGCTGCCGCGCCTGGCCGGTCCCGACCTCGGCTCCCTGCGCCGGCTGGAGGGGCGCGGCCTCGTCACCATCGCCCCGGTCGCGCAGCGCCGCGCGCCCGAGCACATGCGCGTCGGCGCGCGCAAGGACCCGCCCGCGCTGACCCCGGCCCAGTCGGCCGCACTGGAGCAGATCGAGGCCGCCGCGCCGGGCGAGCACCTGCTGCTGCACGGCGTCACCGGCTCGGGCAAGACCGAGGTCTACCTGCGCGCCGTCGGCTCCTGCCTGAAGCGGGGCGAGGGGGCGATCGTGCTCGTGCCCGAGATCGCGCTCACGCCGCAGATCGTCTCGCGCTTCGTCGAGCGCTTCGGCGACACCGTCGCCGTGCTGCACTCGGCGCTCAGCGACGGCGAGCGCCACGACGAGTGGCTGCGCCTGCGCCGCGGCCAGGCGCGCGTCTGCGTCGGCCCGCGCTCGGCCGTCTTCGCCCCGATCGAGCGGCTCGGGCTGATCGTCATCGACGAGGAGCACGACTCCTCCTACAAGCACGAGGGCGACCCGCGCTACGACGCCCGCCTCGTCGCGCAGCAGCGCGGCGCGCGCGTCGTCGCCGGCTCGGCCACCCCGCGCCCGGAGAGCTGGGAGCGGATGCGCCGGATCGTCCTGCGCGAGCGCGTCGACGGCCAGCGGATGCCGCCGGTGGAGATCCTCGACATGCGCGAGGTCCGCTCGGCGCTGCACCCGCGGACGTTCGCCGGGCTGCTGGACGCGCCGAAGTCGATCGTGCTGCTCAACCGCCGCGGCTGGTCGAACTTCCTGACCTGCCGCACCTGTGGTCGCGCCTGGGAGTGCCCGTCCTGCGACGTCACGCTCGTCCTGCACCGAGCGGGCGGGTACCTCGCCTGCCACCACTGCGGGCATCGCGAGGGCGTCCCCGACCGCTGCCCGGACTGCGGCTCGGTCTCGGTGACCCGCCACGGCGCGGGGACCGAGCGCCTGGCCGAGGAGCTGGGGCAGTCGGGCCTGAACGTCCTGCGCCTGGACGCCGACGTCTCCCGCGCCGCCGAGGTCCTGGGCGCGTTCGAGCGTGCCGAGCGGGCGGTGCTCGTCGGGACGCAGGTCGTCGCCAAGGGCCACGACTTCCCCGACGTGACGCTCGGGGTGGTGCTCGACGCCGACGCCACCCTGCGCTTCCCGGACTTCCGCGCCGAGGAGCGGACGTTCGCGCTCGTCGCCCAGCTGGCGGGCCGGGCCGGGCGCGGTCCCGGCGGCGGGCGCGTGCTCGTGCAGACGATCGCGCCCGACGCCGAGGCGATCCACTGGGCGGCCCGGCACGACGCCGATCGCTTCCTCGAGGGCGAGCTCGGACGCCGGCGCGCGCTGCGCTACCCGCCGTTCTCGACCCTCGTGCGGGTCGTCTGCTCCTCCGAGCGGCCGGGGCTGGCGCTGGAGGTCGCGGGCGCCGTCCACGGGCGGCTCCCGGGCGCCCTGGGTCCGGCGCCGCTGTTTCGCCTGCGCAACCGCGAGCGGGCGCAGGTCGTGATCAAGGCCGTCGAGCGCGAGGCGATGGTCGCCGCGGTGGCCGCCGCGGTGGAGGCCGAGCACCGCCGCCACGTGAACATCAGCGTGGACGTCGACCCGCAATAGAATCCCTGTCGATGTCCCAGGAGCACAGTGCCGAGCACGTCGAGGAAGCCGAGGTCGAGCCGACCCCACCGCCCGAGCTGAGCGAGGAAGCGCGCGCCCGTCGCGCCGCCGCGCTCTCCCACGTGCGGCAGTTCGGCGACCCCGTGCTGCGCTCCAAGGCCCGGCCGGTGGAAGTCTTCGACGAGGACCTGCGCCGCGAGCTGGTGCGGATGGGGCAGATCATGGAGGACTCGATCGGGATCGGCCTGGCCGCCACCCAGGTCGGCCACCTGCGCCGCTTCCTCGTCTACCGCGTCGAGCCCGACAGCCCGATCAACGCGCTCGTCAACCCGGAGATCGAGTGGTCGTCCAAGGAGCAGGAGACGGCCGAGGAGGGCTGCCTGTCCCTGATCGGCGTCGGGGTCGAGGTCGAGCGGCCGCTCCACGTCCGCGTCCGCGCGCAGGACGAGAACGGCGACGTCATGGTCATCGAGGCCTCGGGCCTGGAGGCGCGGGTCATCCAGCACGAGATGGACCACCTCGACGGCGTGCTGATCCTCGACCGCACCTCGCGCGACCAGCGCAAGACCGCCGTCCGCGCGCTGCGTGAGCGCGAGCGCGAGCGCGCCGCGGCGACCGCGTGAGGATCGCCTACCTCGGCACCTCGCCGTTCGCGGCCGGGCTGCTCCAGCGGCTGGTCGACGCCGGCCGCGCGCCCGAGCTTGTCGT
>JAOPZL010000033.1 GCA_025964175.1 Solirubrobacterales bacterium | reverse complement strand
CGGCGTCGGCGCCGATGCTCGCGCGCATCTCGCCGACCGCGCGCAGCAGGGGCGCGAGCTCCTCGGTCGCCGCGAGGTCGGCGAGGAGGTCGAGCCCGCCGGTGACGTGCCAGTCGAGCACGCGCGTCGCGCCGCCCTGGGTGACGTGGACGAGGCCGGCCTGCTGCAGTCGCTTGATCGCCTCGCGCACGGCGTGACGGTTGACGCGGTGGGTTTCGGACAGTGCCCGCTCGGACGGGAGCGCGTCCCCGGGTGCATACTGTCCGGTGAGGATCTCGCGTCGCAGCCGGTCATGGACGGCCTCGGAACGCAGGCGGGGCGGGTTGGAGGTAAAGGGCATCTGACTGGTTGGACCAGTTGTTGACTCGCCGCAACGGTACCATGCTCTGCGGACCGTGCTAGGCGGGGAGGTAGCGGTGCCCTGTCGTTCGCAATCCGCTCTAGCGAAGCCGAATCCCCTCTCGAGGGGTGAGGCCTTCGGGGTCAGCGCGCCGTTGGTTGGTGTCGATGGACCGGGTCCCGCGCGATGTCGGCTCGTGAATCAGGTCAGGTCCGGAAGGAAGCAGCCTTAAGCGATCACCGGCAGGCGCAGCGGGAGTTCCCGGTCCGGAGCCAGCCGCGACGTCAGCGCCCGGAGGCCGAGCCACAGAAGAGGGTGCACGGTCCGCTTTGACCCTGCCGCGCATCGCGGTAGGGTCTTCGCGGTCCATGAGCAGCCTCTCTCCCGATCCCATCCGCCTCGACGGCCCGCGCAGCCGCGGCGAGGAGCTGTGCCACATCGTCACCAGTGACGAGCCCGACGTCGCCCTCTGCGGCAAGGAAGTCACCGGCTGGCCGTGGAACCCGCCGTGGCCCATCTGCGTCGTCTGCGCCGACCTCGCGCAGGGCGCGGGGCTGGTCTAGCGCCTCAGGCGTCGTCGGGAATCGGCGGCTGGCGCCGGATCAGCACCAGCGTCAGCAGGATGCCGACCATGACGACCCCGAACGACAGCGCCATCGTCGTGCCCAGCGCCGACAGGAAGCCGTCGCTGACCGCGGAGTGCAGCGCGCCCTGCTCGGCTGCCGGGTAGGCGTCCAGCGCCTTCGTCGCCGACGGCGTCCCGGCGAGCAGCCCCTCGAGCGTCGAGGCCGCGTCGTTGCTCAGCGTGATCCCGGCCTTCGCCGCGTCGCTGACCGTCCGATCGCGCTGCAGCGCCTCGAACAGCGCGCCTGACACGGCGACGCCGAAGGTCAGTCCGACCCCGCCGACCGTCGACAGCACGCCACCGACCGCCGCGTGCAACCGCTGTGGGACCGCGCCGAGCGCGGCCAGGTTCAGCGGCGTCAGCGCGGCGCCGATGCCCAGGCCCAGCAGGGTGAGCGGCAGCCACAGGTCGCGGTAGCGCGTGTCGGAGCCGACCCCTGCCAGCAGCAGCATCGCGACGGCCGACAGGACGAGGCCGCCGACGATCGGCCACCTCGGCCCGAAGCGATCGTGCAGCCGGCCGCCGATCGGCATCGTCACCATCATCCCCGCGCTGGACGGCAGCAGCAGCAGCCCGGTCTGCAGCGGCGTGTAGTCCAGGAGCTCCTGCAGGTACAGCGGGATGAAGAACAGGACGGCGCCGAGCGCGAAGTTGAGGACGAGCAGCGACAGGCACGCGCCGCTGAGGTTGCGCTTGGCGAACATCCCCAGGTCGATGAGCGGGGCCTTCAGGCGCGGCTCCACGATCAGGAACGCGGCGAGCAGGACGACGCAGACGACGAGCGCGACGATCGTCTGCGGTGAGGTCCACGACCACTCGGCGGGCGTCTCGTTCAGTGCGAGGGTGATCGCGGCGAGCGCGCCGACCGAGCAGACGAGCCCGATCCCGTCCAGCGAACGGCCCTTGGAGGCCTCGTCGCGCGTCTCGCGGGCGGCAAGCACGCCGACGAGGATCCCGGCGCCGACGATCACGTTCAGCCACAGGATCCAGCGCCATGAGAGGTCGCTGGTGAAGAAGCCGCCGATCGCGGGAGCGACGCCGGAGAAGAGCGCGGTCGCCGCGCCCCAGACGCCGACGGCGAGGCCCCGCCGTTCGCCGCGGAAGGCGTCGGTGACGATGGCCAGCGACGCCGGGGTGAGCACCGCCGCGCCGATCCCGGCCAGGACGAGCGAGACGATGAGGACGATCGAGCTCTGCGCCAGCGCGCCCGGGACCGACGCCGCCATGAACAGCACGGTCCCCGCGATGAGGACGCGCTTGCGGCCGTACAGGTCGGCGAGCCGGCCGGCAGCGATCAGGAGGGCGGAGTAGGCGAGCAGGTAGCCGGTGACCGTCCACTGCAGCACGGTCGTGGAGGTGTTGAACTCGCGGTGCAGGGTCGGCAGCGCGAGCGCGATGGCCACGTTCGGCACCGACGTGATGCCGCTGGCCAGGCCCATCGCGGCGAGCAGCCGCCAGCTGCCGGTTCCGCGGTCGCTGCTGCTCGCGGTGCCCGCGCTCGTGCTCGCCGTGCTCATGTCGCTGCCGCCTTCGTCATCCGGACCGGCGCGAGCCTACTGGCGGCCAGGACGGCTCGCCGGCGTCCACCCGATGGGTCACATCGAGGATCGTGCTCGCGACCACCGCTGGTCGACCCACATCGGCTGGTGGCCGCAGTCGGGCAACCCCAGGAACTCGGCGTCGTACGCCCGGGCCAGCCGATCATCCAGACGCGCTCGCCGTAGGCGATCCGCACCCTCCTCGGTGCAGCGGTGGGACGGGCATGACGCCGGGAATACGCCGGGCGCTCAACGCAGGGAACGCAGGTCCCAGGACGGATTGCTCGCCACGATCCGGCTCCCGCCCGGCGCGCCGAGGACCTGCTGCGAGGGGTCGCGGGGGTCGAGGATGAAGTCCCGGGCGACCTGGTGGTTCGCGGGCCAGATCGCGCTGCGCGGCCGGCTCCTCGTGAACGGCGCGGCGACGACCTCGTTCGGCTCGATGCCCCGGATCAGCGCGACCTGGGGGAGGAGGCGGTGGTTGGCGACGCCGAGCGGGAGTGGTTCGGCGCGAACGGCCGCTGAGCCGGCGAGGGCGTAGAGCTGGTCGCGGAGGGCCTGCTGGCGGGTCGTCGTCGTGCGGACGTCCGCGATGCGATGCAGCTGCTGGGGGACGAACGCGGCGAGGGCGACGAGCACTCCGGCGCCCGCGAGGATCCATGGACGGCGCCGCGGATCGCCGGTGCGCAGCGTCGTCCAGCCCAGCGCGCCGGCGGCGCACAGCAGGGTGGTCAGGGCCGAGATGAGGAAGGTGTAACGGGCGATGACCGGGGTCCCGGCGGCGGCCAGGACGATGGCGGCGGCCAGGGCGAGGCCGAGCCCGGCGAGGAGCAGCCGCACGCTGGCGCGCTCACGTGGGCGTGCGAGCGTGAGGACCAGGCCGACGACCGCGCCGAGCAGGACGGGTTCGCGCACGACCTCGCCGATCCGCCGCGGCAGCGTCATCGCAGCCGCCCCGATGCCCGTCTGACGTCCGAGCAGCACCGTCGTGTCGCGGGTGCCGATCAGCGAGGAGAGCGGGTGGCCGGTGACGAGCAGGTCGGCGCCCAGCCAGATCACGGGCGCGGCGGCGGCCAGCACGATGAGCGCCGGCGCCGGTCGCCGCAGGTAGACGAGGTAGGCGGCGGAGAAGAGCCAGGCCTCGGGGCGGATCAGGCCGGCGAGGGCGAGGAGGGCGAGGGTGGGCGTGCCGCGCCTCGGGGTCCTCGCCTCGACCAGCAACGCGCACAGGACCAGCGCGAGGTAGGGGAGGTCGACGTACGCGCGCACCCCGTAGGAGAGGACCGGCTCACGGGTCAGGAGGATCGCGGCGGCGAGCACGCCGACAGCCGGGCTGAACCACGTGCGGCCGAGCTCGTAGACCAGCCAGCCGACCGTCCCCAGGGCCAGGAAGCCGATGACGACGAGCGCGCCCTCGGACGTTCTCGGCGCCAGCGGGCTGAGCAGGGTGCCGATGAGGTTGGAGAGCGGATGGGGCGTCGGGGCGAGCGAGACGCCGTAGTCGGGCGCGTGGCCGCCGGCGATCTGGCGGCCCCACAGCAGCGAGTAGAGCGCGTCGTAGTTGGCGAACCCGCGGCGCCCGACGGCCAGCCAGCAGGCCAGCGCGAGCGCCCCGATCGCCGCTGGGACGCGCAGTCGAGCCATCTTCAGCGACCGTAGGCGGCCCGTGTCCTCATCGTGTGAACGTCGTGTTCTCGCGGACGTTGCAGGCGCGTTGCGGCGGCGGCGCGGTGAGGGTCTGGGGGCGGGTCTAGACTGGGTCGAAGTGTCGTCCGCGCCCTCGTTGTATCGCCGCCACCGCCCGCGGACCTTCGCCGACGTGGTCGGACAGGAGCACGTCGTGCGCACCCTGTCCAACGCCGTCGAGCAGAACAAGGTCCACCACGCGAACCTGTTCGTCGGATCCCGGGGAACGGGCAAGACGTCGATGGCCAAGATCCTGGCCGCGAACCTCAACTGCGTGAACGGCCCGACGATCTCGCCGTGCGGGGTCTGCGACTCGTGCGTCGGCATCGCCAGCGCGACCTCGATGGACGTCATCGAGATGGACGCGGCCTCCAACAACTCGGTCGACGACATCCGCGAGCTGCGCGAGAAGGTCGCCTTCGCGCCCGTCTCGGGCCGCCACAAGGTCTACATCCTCGACGAGGCGCACATGCTCTCGCCCCAGGCGTGGAACGCGTTCCTCAAGACGCTCGAGGAGCCGCCGCCGAACACGATCTTCGTGCTCGCGACGACCGAGGCGAACAAGGTCCTCCCGACCGTCGTCGACCGCTGCCACCGCTTCGACTTCCGCCGGCCGACCTCCGAGCAGCTCGCCTCCGTGGTCCGCCGCGTCGCGACGAAGGAGTCGATCGACATCGGCCCCGAGGCGGTCGCCCTGCTCGCCCGCCACGCGACCGGCTCGTTCCGCGACGCGCTCGGCACGCTCGAGCAGCTCGTCACCTACTCGGGCAACGCGATCGCGCTGGAGGACGTGCTCGCCGTGCTCGGCGTGGCGGACTCCGAGCTGCTCTTCGACGCGCTGGACGCGGTCGGAGCCGGCGACGCCCGCGGTGCGCTGCTGTCGGCGGATCGGCTGGCGCAGACCGGCCGCGACGCCGCGACGTTCATCCGCGACCTCGAGGGTCACGCCCGCGGCCTGCTCGTCGTGCGCACGCTGGGCGGCGTTCCCGCCGAGCTCGCGCTCTCGCCCGACCACGATGCGCGGCTGGCCGAGCAGGCCGCACGAGTGCCCGCCGCCGCGGTCGTCCGCCTGCTGGATCTCCTGGCCTCGGCCCTGGAGGCGATGCGCAACGGCGCCGACGCCCGCACCCAGCTCGAACTGGCCCTCGTGAAGTCCGCGACGCCGAAGGTGGACGCGTCGACGAAGGCGCTGCTCGCGCGGATCGACCGGCTGGAAGCGGCGTTGGCGGCGTTGGCGGCGGTTTCGGGGGGAACGGCTGGGACGCCGGTCGCGGCGGCGCCCGTCGCGGCGGCGCCCCCGTCCGCGCCGGTCCCTGCGTCCGCGCCGGAGCACGTGGCCGACGGCGAATCGACGACGAACGGAGCCGCTTC
>JAOPZL010000029.1 GCA_025964175.1 Solirubrobacterales bacterium | reverse complement strand
GCCGTCCAGCCCGCTCGGGCCGGACGCACCGTCGCGCTGCAGCTCCGCTCGCGCGGTCGGTGGCGCACCGTCGACCATGCGCGAACCGGCAACGGCGGGCACTTCCGCCTGCAGGAGCGACTGCGCGCCGCCACCTCGCTGCCCGCGCGCGTCCGCTTCGGCGGCGATGGCCTCAACGGCGCCACCAAGCGCTCCGTCGGCCGCGTCAACGCCTACCGCTCCGCGTACGCGTCCTGGTACGGCCCCGGCCTGTACGGGCAGCCCCTGGGCTGCGGCGGCACGCTGACCGCCGGCACGATCGGCGTCGCCCACAAGACGCTGCCGTGCGGCACGAAGCTCACGCTGCGCTACCACGGCCGCAGCGTGCGCGCCAGCGTCGTCGACCGCGGGCCGTACGTCGGCGGCCGCGAGTTCGATCTGACGTCGGCCACGAAGGCCCGGCTCGGCTTCGGGTCGACCGGGTACGTGCAGGTCACCGCGTAGGCGCACGCCGAACAGGTGTTCGTCGGCACGGACGTTTACCGTTGGGGTCCGTGCCGACGATCGCCCACCTCGACATGGACGCGTTCTACGTGTCCGTGGAGCTGCTGCGCCGCCCGGAGCTGCGCGGGAAGCCGGTCGTCGTGGCGGGCACCGGGCCGCGCTCGGTGGTGACCACCGCGAGCTACGAGGCCCGCCGGTTCGGCGTCGGATCGGCGATCCCGGCGTCGCGCGCCCGGCGGCTGTGCCCGCAGGCGATCTTCATCCCGCCCGACTTCGAGGCGTACCGCTCGCACTCGCGCCAGGTCATGGCCGTGCTGCGCGAGCAGATCGAGCGCGTGGAGGTCGTCGGGCTGGACGAGGCCTACCTCGACCTCTCCGACCTGCAGCGCCCGCGCGCGGCGATGCGCCGGGTCGTGGCGGAGATCAAGAGCCGCACCGGCCTCACCGCGTCGGTCGGCATCGGCCCCAACAAGCTCGTGGCCAAGGTCTGCAGCGACGCCGAGAAGCCCGCGGGCTTCGTCGCGCTCAGCCGCGAGCAGGCGTGTGAGCGCTTCGCGGCGTCGGCGCCCGGGCTCGTCCCGGGGATCGGGCCCAAGACGGTGCAGCGGCTGGCCGAGCTGGGCATCACGACGCTGCGGGCGCTGGCCGCCGCCGACGAGACGATGCTCCAGGAGCGCTTCGGCCCCAACCACGGCCGCGACCTCGTCGCTCGCGCGCTCTTCCACGGCTCGGCCCAGCTCACGCTCGAGCGCGTCGCCGTGAGCGAGTCACGCGAGACGACGTTCCCGCAGGACGTCGCCGACCGCGCCGAGCAGGAGGAGGTCCTCGTCACGCTGAGCGAGAAGCTCTGCCAGGGCCTCAAGCGCCCCGGGCGGACGATCGCGATCAAGGTGCGCCTGGACGACTGGACCACGGTCACGCGGGCGCGCACGGTGGGCGAGCCGACGACGGACCCCGCGATCGTCTCCGCCGTGGCGCTGGAGCTGCTGCGCGCCTACGGGCCCGAACGCCCGGTGCGCCTGCTCGGCGTGCGCGTGGCCGGGTTCGACGCCCCGGCGCCCGAGGTCGACACGGGACAGCTGGCGCTCCCGGTGTAGGGCGCTCGACGGCGTGGCGCACCATGTCGCACGCCACCATCGGCGGTCACGACCGGTTCTCCGAGCGCCGCCCGGTCGCGACCGCGGCGGCGAGGATGCGCCGCCGCAGCGCGCGGCGCGAGAGCAAGAGCGCGACGATGGCGCCGGCGGCCACGCCGAAGGCGAGGTTGGAGGTCGCCACCACGACGACCGTGGTGGCGAGCATCACCGCGGTCTCGGCCAGCGGCCAGTCGCGCAGGGGTCGCGGCATGATCGACTGCCAGTCGAAGGTGGTCAGCGCGACGCCGATCATCGTCGCCACCAGCGCGGCCATCGGCAGGATCTCCATGAGCGGGTGCAGCAGCACGACGAGGGCGAGCAGCCACGCGCCCGCGGCCAGCGTCGACAGCCGGCCGCGTCCGCCGCTCTGCACGTTGAGCAGCGACTGGCCGATCATCGCGCAGCCGGCCTGGCCGCCGAAGAAGCCGGTGACGACGTTCGCGACCCCCTGGCCGTAGGCCTCGCGCCGCTTGGACGAGGGCGACTCGGTGAGGCGGTCGATCAGCCCGGCGGTGAGCAGCGACTCGACCAGCCCGACGGCGGCGAGGCTCAACGCGGTCGGCAGGACGATCCACAGCGCGTGCGCGGTGAGCGCCAGGTCGGGGGCCGCGAACCCCGGCAGCCCGGTCGGCAGCGTGCCCTCGTCGCCGACCGTCGGCACGTCGAGCGAGAGGACGACCGCGGCGACGGTCAACACGGCGGTGGAGATCAGCGAGGGCGGGACGCGCAGCTTCAGCGCGCGCACGCCGAACAGGATCGCCGTGCCGCCGAGGATCAGCCACAGGACGGCGGGGGAGACGATGTGGCGCAGCTGCGCGGCGAAGATGAGGATCGCCAGCCCGTTGACGAAGCCGATCGTCACCCCCTTGGGGAGCTTGGACAGGAGCGTCGCGATCCCTGCGCGGGCGAGCACGATCTGCAGCAGGCCGGCCACGATCGTCGCCAGGATCAGGTACTGGAAGCCGTGCTCACGCACGAGCGGCGCGGCGACGAGCGCCATCGACCCGGCTGCGGCGGAGACCATCGCGGGGCGGCCGCCGACGATCGCGATGACCACGCTGAAGGTGAACGACGACAGCAGGCCGACGCGTGGGTCGACGTGCGCGACGATCGAGAAGGAGATCGTCTCCGGGATCAGCGCCAGCGCGGTGACGAGCCCGGCGACGAGCTCGATGCGGACGTGGCGCGGGCTGAGGTTCAGTACAGGGCGGAAGCTAGGCGGCGACGGGCGTCGCGCGCGAACGGATGCTCGACCCCGAGCTCGTCCAAAATGGCCACGACGACGCGGCGGACGTCGTCCTTGGCGTCGCCGGCGGACGGAAGCGCCTCGATCAGCAGGTCGGCGGCGCGCTCCAGCTGACCGGCGTCCAGGGCGGCGAAGGCGTCCTTCAGGTCGAGCTCGCCCGCGTCCTCGAGCGCGAGACGCGAGCGCAGGCCATCGGCCTGGAAGTCGCCGGCGACGTTCTCCACGGCGGCCAGCGCCTCGTCGCGCTCGCCGCGGGCCAGCAGCAGGCGGGCGAGGGGGACGGCGGCGTCGGACCGGCCCGGTGCCAGCTCCACCGCGCGGCGCAGGGAGGCCTCGTCGCCGGCGGCCACGAGGCGGTCGACCTCCGAGGGGACGAGCCCGTCGAAGAACTGCTCGACCTGGGCGGGTGGCTTCGCGCCGACGAACTCGTCGACGACCTTGCCGTCCTTGAACGCCTTGACCGCGGGGATGCCCTGGATCTGGAAGGCGGCGGCGAGCTGCTGGTTGGCGTCGGTGTCGAGCTTGGCCAGCACGACCTCGCCCTCGCGGGCGTTGGCGGCCTTCTCCAGCGCCGGTGTGAGCTGGCGGCACGGCCCGCACCACTCGGCCCAGAAGTCCACGACGACCGGGGTCTCGTGGGAGCGATCGATGACCTCCTGCTGGAAGGTCGCCTCGGTGACGTCGATGACCGTCATGGTCCTCATAAAGTAGGACACCGGACCATGGAGCTCGCCTACGACGACACAGGGACCGGGACGCCGGTCGTCCTGCTGCACGGACTCACCGCCACGCGCCGCTACGTGGTCATGGGGTCCAAGCAGCTGGAGCGCGGCGGCCACCGCGTCATCGCCTACGACGCACGGGGCCACGGTGGGTCGCCGGCGGCCCCGGCGGGGGAGGGCTACGACTACCCGACGCTGGCCGCCGACCTGCGCGACCTGATGGATCGCCTGGAGATCGAGCACGCGGTGCTGGCCGGTGCGTCGATGGGCGCGCACACGCTGCTGCGCTTCGCGCTGGACCACCCCGGCCGCGCGCTCGGCCTCGTCGTCGTCACCCCGGCCTACGACCCCGACGCGTTCCCGTCCGGGCTCGCGCGCTGGGACGCCTTGGCGGGAGGGCTGCGCAGCGGCGGGGTCGAGGGCTTCCTGGAGGCCTACGGCGAGCCGAACGTCCCCGAGTCGTTCCGCGCGACGGTCGCGACGGTGCTGCGCCAGCGCATCTCGCGCGCGGAGGACCCGGCCGCGCTGGCCGACGCGCTCCAGCAGGTCCCGCGCTCGCGGCCGTTCGCCTCCTGGAGCGACCTGCACGGGCTCGACCTGCCCGTGACCGTCGTCGGCGACCGCGACGAGGCCGATCCCGAGCATCCGCTCGCCGTGGCGCAGCGCTACGCCGCCGAGATCCCCGAGGCGCGCTTCGTCGTCGAGGAGGAGGGCAAGTCGCCGATCGCCTGGCAGGGCGGGCAGCTGTCACGGGTCATCGCGGAGGTCGCGGCGCAGTAGAGGGAGGCGGCAAGCCGGAGCACGCCCGGTGGGCGTAGCCTCTGACGGGTGCTCAAGCCCGTCATGCTGGTCCGCTGGGCCCTTCCCGCCGCCCTGCTCGTCGCGGGAGTGGTGATCCTCGGCTGGTATGACATCGAGGGCGTCGGCGAGGCGCTGGTGGCCGCATCGGTCTGCGTGCTGATCGCCAACCTCATGTTCCGCTTCTCGTTCAGCGACGTCAACGACCGCGACCGCGACGAGCAGGCGCGGGCGTTCTTCGACGAGCACGGCCACTGGCCGGGCGAGTCGTGAGCTGACGGCGATCCGCAACCCGATCCCGTAGGGTCCCGCGCCATGGCGGGGACGATCGTCGTCGGTGTCGACGAAGGGGCGCAGACGCGGGACGCGATCGTGCTGGCGCGGGTCGTGGCGGCGGCCACGGGGGACGGGCTGGAGCTCGTGCACGCCTACCCGTACGACCTGCTGCCGCTCAGCGGGACGGTCACCGAGGTGACGGTGTCCGAGGAGATGCACGTGGAGAACGTGCGCAGCACGCAGCGGCTGCGCGACGAGCTCACGCCCGGCGCCGCGATCCGCGTTCTGCCCGACACCTCCCCGGCACGGGCGCTGCACGAGGTGTGCGAGGAGGTCGGCGCCCAGCTCCTCGTGCTCGGCTCGACCGGGCGCGCACGGGCACGGCACGTCGTCGCGGGGGAGACGGCCAAGGCGGCGCTGCACCACGCGCCGTGCCCGGTGCTGATCGCGCCGCGCGGACTGGCGGACCAGCCCGGATCGCACCGGCTGAGGACCATCGGCGTCGGCTTCGACGGCTCGGCCGAGGCGCTGCACGCGCGTGAGCGGGCACAGCAGCTGGCGCGCGCGACCGGCGCGCGCCTCGTGCTGCTCACCGTCGTCTCACCCGGCGGCGACGCCTCCCACGAGCGCGACCGGCTGCGCGAGCGCGTCGGTGACCACGAGCTGGAGGTCCTGGAGGGCAAGCCGGCGGAAGGGCTCGTCGCCCGCTCGGACGGCCTGGACCTGCTCGTGCTGGGCTCTCGTGGCTGGGGCCCGGTCCGGCGGCTGCTGCTCGGCTCGACCTCCGAGCACGTCGTGCGCGACGCCGGCAGCGCGGTGCTCGTCGTCCCGCGGGGCGACTAGGCCACGTTGGCAGCCGTGGACCTCAACCTCGATTCCTCCGATCATCGCGCGGGCCTGATCCTGCTCGGCGGCTTCCTCGCGTCGTTTCTGTTCATCCGGCTCTCCACGCGGCTGATGCGCTCGCCGCGCGTCCCCTGGTGGCCGGGCTCGGTGAAGACCGGCGGCATCCACATCCACCACATGGTCTTCGGGATCATCGGCATGATGATCACGGGGTTCCTGGTCATCGCCACCACCCCGAGCTCGCCGTGGATCGAGATCCTCGCCGCCCTGTTCGGCATCGGCATGGGGCTGACCGTCGACGAGTTCGCGCTGTGGCTCTACGTCGAGGACGTGTACTGGGCCAAGGAAGGGCGCGCGTCCACCGATGCGGCCATCGTCTGCGCCGCGTTCGCCGCGCTCGTGCTCCTCGGTGGCCTGAACGCCTTCAAGGGCTCGCTGCCGGCGGTGCTGCTCATCGTGGCCGAGTCGCTCGTGTGGTCGGCGATCATCGTGGCCAAGGGCAAGGCGAGGCTGGCCGTCATCGGCCTGTTCATCCCGCCCGTCGGGTGGACGGTGGCGATCCGCCTGGCCCGGCCCAACTCGTGGTGGGCCCGCAGGCGCTACCAGCTCGGGTCGAAGAAGCTGCTCAGGGCGACGAAGCGCGCCGACGCCTGGGATGCCCGGCGCGACCGCTGGCTGGATCGCATCGGGGGCGCTCCGTCGATCGATCGCCCCCGGGAATAGGAGTGCTCCGCAGGCCCGGATGCACACGAACTTCCGGACCCGCGGAGCGGAGGAGAGTCGTTGACCGGGTACCCGAGGGCGGTTGGGGACAAACGTCCCCGCCGCACGTCCTTCAACTGGGCGCGAGGGCGCGCACGGTGATGGTCCCCGGCGGCACCTCGGTGAGCCCGGCGTCCTGGATCTCGGCGACGAGATCGTCGCGCATGCGGGCGGCGTCGAAGTCCGCCGGCGAGGCCGCGAGCAGCCGTGCAGGGGATCCGTCGTCGGCCCATGCGGGGAGGCGCTCGGCGGCGGCCACGGCGGCGTGGGCGACCTGCGCCAGCGTCTTGCCGGAGCTCATCGTCACCCGCGGGTTGAGCAGGTAGGTCAGCGCGACGCGCGTGTCGTCGTCGCGGCGCCGCGCGGGCGGCGGCTCCAGCTCGCTGGACATCGCCTGCATCCGGTCCAGGACCTCGGGGCGCAGGCTGCGCGGTCGCGGCGGCAGCGCGATGACGGACTCACCGTCGGGATCCCCGGCGATCACGTGCGGCTCGGCGAGGATCTCGTCCCACTGTCCGCCGCGGGCCCGCAACACGACCTTGCCCGGCCGCGCCCGCCACGGCCCGAGGAAGGGGTCGTCGGCGAAGGCGCGCACGCACGCGACCGCGGCGGCACCGGCCAGCTCGCCGCCGCGTTGCAGGGTGCGGATGGTCCCGCGCCGGGTGACGAGGACCATCCGCAGCGGCTCGGGCAGGCGGCTAGCCCTCGAACTCGCGCAGGTAGCGCTCGAAGGTGCGCATGTGGCCCTCTTCGTCGCGCAGGATCTCGATGACCATGTCCTGGGTGGCCCAGTCGACGCCGTCGGTGGCCTCGATGATGCGGTTGTAGTGCTCGATCGCGCCGACCTCGGCCTCGATGACGCCCTTGATCACCGTGGCGACGTCGGTCGCGTCGGCGGGCGGCTGGAGGAAGGTCTGCACGGGCGTGAAGTCCATCGAGCCGGGAGGCGTGCCGTAGAGCTCCTTGATGCGCTTCGCGAAGGCGCGGGCATGGCCCAGCTCCTCGTTGACGTCCTCGTCCAGGGCCTCGGCGATCTCCTCGGCCCGGATGCCGTCGAGGTTGGAGGCGTTGGCCAGGTAGCTCATGACCGTCTCCATCTCCATCCAGTACGCCTGGGTGAGGAGCTCGACGATCTCTTCGCGCTTCGCCGCGTTGGCGTCGGAGAGGATGCCGGCGCCTGCACTCTTGGTATTGGGCATGTCGGTCACTATAACAACTCGCTCAAAACAACGTCTTGCTCGCAAGAACGACCGATGGACCCTGGGCGGGCGACGGTCGGGCGATGCGGCGAGAGGGCGCGGCTAGTGCGAGAGCAGCGGCGACGGGGCGTCGTCGAGCTGACGCCGCGCGCACCACGTGGAGAACTGGCCCTCGGGGGTCGAGAGCCAGTCCATCAGGCCGTCCTCGAACCGGCGCCACTGGCGGGCGCGAGATCCACAGGCCGGGAACTCGGTGCGTTCTTCGAGCGGAAGATGCTCCATCCCGGCACATGTTAGGGAACCCGAAGCAGGGTTGCCGAATCTGGCGCTACAACGCCACGATCTTGCCCACGGCGATCCGTCCCGCGCGGTTGGCCCGGCGCAGCGTCGCGTTGGCCCGGCGGATGATCCGGTTCGTGCGCGCGCGCGACGATGTGCGCGAGGCCTTCATCCCCAGATCGAGCTGCGTGACCGCCTTGGACTCGAGGGCCAGGGCGTGCAGCAGCGCCTTCTTGGCCGACGCGCCCTGCGGCGTCGAGGTCTGCTGCGCCGACAGCAGCGCCTGGAAGATGGAGAGCGACCGACGCAGCGAGCGCAGCGCCTTGCGGCTCTTGGGCGCGACCTTCGCGCGGTACCTGTTGAAGCGGGCGATCGCCCGGTTCGCCGTGGCCTCCTTCTTGGAGAGCGCATCGAACGCCGCCGGGATCGAGGCCTTCATCGCCGCGTCATCGGCGTGGGCGACCGGAACGGAGACGACCGACAGGGAGAGGGCCGCGACGGCGGCGAGGAGGGCGGGACGGAGCGCGAGGCGCATCGCGAGGCTCCTGGGAACGAAGGGACGGTCGCCCGTCAGTACCCGTCGCCCGGCTTCCTCACTCCAGGATTCAAGCTTCGCGCTCGCGGCGCCGAAGGGTTCGGTGAAATGTGGATCGTCGGAATCATCCTCCTGCTCCTGGCCGCCGGTGCGGCCTTCTACGGCCGCTCGCGCCGCAACGTGGCGCGCACGGCAACCGCCACCGACACGCTGACCGGGGACGAGCTGACCAAGCTCGCCGCCGGCGTCGGCGAGGAGGTCGGCAGCGGCTCGTTCATCCAGCGCTGCGAGGTCGTCGGCCAGACGGTGGCCGGCACCGACGGGCCGGTCGAGGGCCCGTACTCGCAGACCAAGGCGGTCTGGTACCGCGGTCAGGTCACCCATCGCTACTGGCAGATGGAGCGCCGCGAGCGCGACGGCAAGTCCTACTGGGATCGCGTCGAGCACACCGAGACGGTCTCCGACCTGTCCTCGGAGATCCCCTTCCTCGTCGACGACGGCAGCGGAGCGCAGATCGTCATCGACCCGCGCGGCGCCGACATCGACGAGCCGGAGCAGACCGTCGACCGCTTCGAGCCCGGCGGTGGCAACGGCGGCGGAAACGGCGGCGGCAGCGGCCTGCTCGACTCGATCCTCAACGCCGCGCTGCGCAGCGGCGACCAGAGCGGCACGATCGGCTTCGGCTACCACGAGTGGGTCATCCGTCCCGGCGTGAACGTCTACGTCCACGGCGTCGCCTCCGACGCCGGTGGCCGCGTCGGCTTCGTCAAGCCCGACAAGGGCAAGTACATGATCTCCACGCGCAGCGAGGAGCAGATCGTCGGCGAGGCGACCAAGCACGCCACGTGGGCGAAGATCGGCGCGATCACCCTCTCGGTCATCGGCATCGTGCTCGTCGTCGCCGGTCTGGCGACCGCCTAGCCGAGTCGGGCGCCCCGCTCGCGCCGCGGCTGCCGGGCTACTCCGGCAGCCGTTCGCCCCTCTGGTCGATCGCGACCACGGACGGCCGCCGGCGCAGTGCCTCCAGCCACGCCGCCGCGCGGGGCGCGGTGTCCGGGTCGGGGCCCAGTGCCGGCACCCACTCCGGGATGCGCACGGCGAGCGGCATCGCGCTCAGGTCGGCGTAGGTGAACTGCTCGCCGGCCAGCCACGGACCGTCGTGGACGAGCAGCGCCTGCTCGAGCACCGGCCACGACTTCGGCACCCGGCGGTGGAGCTTCTCCACCATGTCGGGCGGGTCGTCCTGCGCCAGGCCGAACGCGAGCTTGTTCATGCCCAGGAAGAACGAGGCGACCGTCACGTCGTCGACGTAGCGCGCCCAGCCGCGCGCCCATGCGCGCGTGTCGGGGTCGTCCGGCCACAGCGGCGGGTCGGGGTAGCGGTCCTCCAGCCACTCGCAGATGACCGACGACTCGCGCAGCGCGAGGTCGTCCCCGAGCTCGAGGACCGGCACGCGGCCGACCGGGTTCAGCTCGCGCAGGCGCGGCGGGCGGCGGGCGGGATGGATCTCGACGAGATCCACCTCGACGCCCTTCTCGAGGAAGGCGGCACGCGCCTTGCCGGTGTACGGCGACAGTCGGAAGCCCCAGAGGCGCGGTCGGCTCATCGCGGCGGCACGCTAGCGCGCCCCCGCGGCGTCTCGCGCCGCCGGTGCGATCTGCGACGCTCGGCGGATGGGATCGCATCGATTCGCAGTCGCCGGGCTGGCCGCCGTGACCCTCGCCACCGCCGCCCTCGGGTGCGGCGGCGACGTCAAGGACACGGTGAGCACGGCGAAGAGCAACGCTGAGCAGGCCAAGCAGGCGGCCGGGACGCTCACGGAGAAGGCGTCCACCGTCCAACAGCCGGGCGCGAACGCGGTCCAGGGGGCCAACGGCGTCCTGGCGCGGCAGAGCGAGGAGCTCAAGCGGGACGCCGCGGCGCTGCAGGCCAAGGCCGCCAAGCTGGAGCAGCAGGTGAAGGACGGCAAGATCAGCGCCCAGGACGCCGCGGATCAGCTCCGCGCGGAGTCCAAGGCGCTGGGGGAGAAGGCGAAGGCCGCCGCCGACGCCGCGCTGAAGCAGGCCGGGGACCGGGGGCTGCTGACCGACAAGCAGAAGCGGCAGCTGGAGGACGCGCGCAAGCAGCTGGACGCCGCGCTGAACGGCACGTAGCGCGACGGGCCGGGACGGCCGTTCGGTGGCGGCGCGTGGCGGATCGCCGCGCTGTCTCCTACGACGGAACGATCGCCTGCGCGGCGATGAAGCAGAAGTCCTGCGTCAGATCGGGGTCGTTGACCTTCCAGCGCGACGACACGAGGATCGTCGCCCCGGAGGGGAACGTCACGAACAGCTGGCCGTTGTTGGGCAGGTTGGCGGTGACGGGTCCGATCGGCTGCGGGGCGGAGACGT
>JAOPZL010000020.1 GCA_025964175.1 Solirubrobacterales bacterium | reverse complement strand
GCGGAGGCGGCGGGGTCGGCGGCTTCGGCGGCGGCGGCGGCGGCGCGGCGGGCGGAGGCGCTTCGATGAGCGGCGGCACGGTCGTCCTCATCGTGATCGCCGTGCTGCTGTTCTTCGCGATCAGCTTCATCGCCGGCATCCGCGCCGAGCGCAAGCGCCGCAAGCGCCGTGACGCCCGGGCGCAGGCCACGCGGGTCGCCGCCCTGGAGGCCTCCCAGGACGATGCCGCGTTCGACCCCGATCACATCGCCCAGGAGGCGATGCGCCTGTTCGCCACCGTGCAGGTCGCCTGGACCGCGGGTGACCAGCGCCAGCTGCGCACGCTCTGCGGCCCGGATCTGATGGTCGAGTGGCAGCGCCGCCTGGACGACCTGGCGCGCCGCGGCTGGCACAACCAGGTGACGATCGAGGGGACGCCGAGCATCCACCTGGTCGGCGTCGTCAACCGCGAGGCCGATGACGAGGACCGGGTCGTCGTCCTCGTCGAGGCCACGCTGCGCGACATCGTCGTCGATCGCCACGGCATGATCATCACCCGCAGCGACTCCACGAGCGAGACGACCGATCTCAAGGAGTACTGGACCCTGGCCAAGCGCGACGGCATCTGGACCCTGCGCTCGATCGAGCAGCTCGCCGAGGGAGCGCACAACCTCGAGTCGCCGCTGGTGGCCTCGCCGTTCTCCGACGACCGCATCCGCCAGGACGCCGTGCTCGAGGGCGCGGTGTCCGACGCCGCGCCGGCCGGCACCGACGTGGCCTCGCTCGTCGACCTCGAGTACGCCCAGGACGGGCACAAGGCCGCGCTGGACCTCAGCCTCGTCGACGGCCGCTTCGCCCCCGACGTGCTCGAGACGTGCGCGCGCCGCGCGGTCGAGGCCTGGGCCGAGGCGGTCGACGGGGCCGACGAGCCGCTGCTCGCGGTCGCCACGCCCGCCGCGGTGGCCGAGCTGCTCTACCCGACGGGCGGCGACAGCATCCGCCGGGTCGTGCGCGGGCCGAGCGTCCAGAAGATGACGCTCGTCGCGCTGGACGGCAGCGCGCAGCCGCCGCGGATGATCGTCGAGCTGGCGCTCAGCGGCCGGCGCTACCTCGAGAACCGCGACACGGTCGCCGTCGTCGACGGCTCCCGTGAGCGCGAGGTGCGCTGGACGGAGCGCTGGTCCTTCGTCCTGGATGCCGCCGGCGACACGCCGTGGCACCTGGATGGCGCCGGCGACGTGCCGGCCTCCGGGGCCGGCCGCGCCACCGCCTGAGGCACGCTACTCCGCCATCGTCTTGTGCAGCTCGGGCCAGTCCGCGACGTCGACGTGCAGCTCGTCGCCCTCGCCGCCGTCCCCGGGCACGATCGACTCACCGGTCTCGGCGACGTAGACGACGACGTGCTCCTCGGGCGCGTCGTCCTCCCAGTCGGTGACCTCGATCGGGTCGACGAGGTAGGCGGTGACGCGCGCGAGCGGCTGCGGGTTGTCGCCGTCGTCGACCATCCCCGCCAGCAGGAGGGCCCAGGAGAACGCGATCGCCGGATCGGTGGTCACGCGGGTGCGGTCCTCGATCCAGCCGAGCTCGACCTCCTCGCCCTCGACGTCGGGGTCGACGAGCTCGGAGTGGGCGACGGTGAAGTAGTCGAACCCCTCGGGGATGTCGGGCGCCTCGTAGTCGTCGAGGAAGCCGCGCGTAAGCAGGATGCCGGGCATCTGGTCAGGCTAGCCACGGCTCGGGTTCGGGTTCGGGCGGGCCGGCGATCAGGTAGCGCGGGCCCGCTCCGCGGCGACCGGCGCGGTCGTCGGGATTGGCCAGCAGGCAGCGGTCCAGCGACAGGCACCCGCAGCCGATGCACTCGCTCAGCCCCGCCTTCAGCCGCTCCAGCTCGGCGATCCGCTCGTCCAGGCGGGCGGTCCAGGAGCTCGACAGGGCCGCCCAGTCCTGGCGCCGGGGCACGCGATCGGCGGGCAGCCGGGCCAGCTCGGCGCCGATCTCCTCCAGCGTGAGCCCGACGCGCTGGGCGAAGACGATGAAGGCGACGCGGCGCACGACGGCGCGGGCGTAGCGGCGGTGGCCGGCCCCGGTGCGCTGGGACTCGATCAGGCCGCGCTCCTCGTAGAAGCGCAGCGCCGAGGTGGCGACGCCGCTGCGCTGGGCGAGCTCGCCGATGGTCAGGGGATCGGGCACGCCGTGAAGGAGAGCACGCCGAGCCCTTGACTTCAAGTGCACTTGAAGGTGCACCATGCGCTCCATGCACGCGATCCGACTGCACGAGTTCGGCCCGGCGGCCAACCTCCGCTACGAGGAGGTCGACGACGTCGAGCCCGGCCCAGGCCAGGCGCGGATCGTCGTCACCGCGTCGGGGATCCACCTGATCGACACCGTCCTGCGCCGCGGCCAGCAGCTGGGCCCGCTCCCGCTGCCACCCCTCCCGACGATCCCCGGGCGCGAGGTCGCCGGGTTCGTCGACGCGATCGGCGCCGACGTCGACGAACGCTGGCTCGGCCGCGCGGTCGTCACCCACCTCGGGCCGCCCGGCGGCGGCTACGCCGAGCGGGCGGTCCGCGACGTCGGCGCCCTGCACGAGCTGCCGTCGACGCTGGACGCCGACGCGGCGGTCGCGATGATCGGCACCGGGCGCACCGCGATGCGGATCCTCGACCTGGCCGACGTGCACGATGGCGACACCGTCCTGGTCACCGCCGCCGCAGGCGGCATCGGCTCGCTGCTCGTCCAGGCGGCGCGCCGGGCGGGCGCCGTGGTCGTCGGCGTGGCCGGCGGTGCGGCCAAGACCGCCCGCGTCGCCGACCTGGGCGCCGACCTCGCCGTGGACTACCGCGAGCGCGGCTGGGCCCGGCGGGTGCGGGCGGAGCTGCATCGGCCGGTGAGCGTCGTCCTGGACGGCGTCGGCGGCCCGACCGCCCGCGCCGCCGTCGCGCTCCTGCCACGCGGCGGCCGGCTCGTGACCTTCGGCTGGGCATCGGGCGAGGGCTCGGGGATCACGCCCGCGGGGCTGCGGGCCCGCGGCGTCACGGC
>JAOPZL010000410.1 GCA_025964175.1 Solirubrobacterales bacterium | reverse complement strand
GTCGCCTACGCGACGGTCGCCACCCCGGCCGACCTGCGCGCCGCGCCCGGCACCGCCGGCCGGCCTCCGCGCGGCACCGTCGTCCGCCTCTTCGACGAGAACGGCAAGGACGTCGCGCCGGGCGAGGTCGGGCGGATCTTCGTCGGCAACGAGATGAAGATGGAGGGCTACACGGGCGGCGGCAACAAAGAGGCGATCGAAGGCCTGCTGTCGAGCGGTGACGTCGGGCACCTCGACGAGGCGGGCCGCCTCTTCGTCGACGGGCGCGACGACGAGATGATCGTCTCGGGCGGCGAGAACGTCTTCCCGCGCGAGGTCGAGGACTGCCTGGCCCATCACGAGGCGGTCGGGGAGGTCGCGGTGATCGGCGTCGACGACGAGCAGTTCGGCCAGCGCCTGAAGGCGTTCGTCGTGCTGCGCACCGAGGTCGGCGACGACGCCCTGAAGGCGCACGTGAGGAAGAACCTCGCGAGCTTCAAGGTGCCGCGCGACATCGTCGTGATGGACGAGCTGCCGCGCAACGCGACCGGCAAGGTGCTCAAGCGCGAGCTGGCGAAGTAGCCGCTGCGCCTGGCAGTACCGTTCTCCGCCATCTTCTCCAGCGACCCCGAAGACCTCCGGCGCGACGAGCGCCGCTACCGCTCGCTGGTCCAGGCGTTCTCCGACATGGTCTTCCGCACCGATGCCGAGGGCCGGCTGTCCACCGACATGCCGGACTGGCGCGCGGTGACGGGTCAGACCCTGGAGCAGCTCCTGGGCCTCGGCTGGCTGGACGGCGTGCATCCCGATGACCGCGATCGGGTCGCGGGCCACTGGGACGCGGCCGTGCGCGGGCAGGTCCTGTTCTCCGTCGAATACCGCATCCACGGTGCCCAGCTGACCCGCTGGTTGGACGTCCGCGCGGCGCCCGTGCTCGACGAGCGCGGCACCGTCGAGGAGTGGATCGGTCGCGTGATCGACGTGACCTCCCGGCGTGAGGCCGAGCTCGAGCACGAGCGGCTGCAGGCCGCGCTGGAGTTCGAGCGGCGGACGCTGGAGCAGGTCGTGGCGCAGGCGAGCGCCGCGGTCGCCGTGCTGTGGGGACCCGAGCACGAGTACCGCGTCTTCAACGAGCGCTACGCCGACCTCGTCCCCGCCGGGCGGGAGCTGCGTCGCGGCATGACCGTGGCGCAGGCGCTGCCCGAGGTGGCGCAGACCGCGATCCCGCTGCTGGACGAGGTGCTGCGCGGCGTGGTCGTCCAGCGCAACGAGCTGGCCATCCCCATCGACGATCCGCGCTCCTACCGCGGGAACCGCTATTACGACTTCACGTACTCGCCGCTCGTCGACTCGGGGGTGGCCGTCGGCGTGCTCGTCGTGGCCACCGAGTCGACCGAGACGGTCCGCCGACGCGAGTCGCTGGAGCGCCAGCTGTCGGCCGAGCGGGGGGTTGCCGAGCAGCTCCAGCGCGCGCTGCTGCCCGACCGCCTGCCCGAGCTGGACGGGCTGCGCACCTCGGTCGAGTACCTGCCGGCGATGGCCGACGTGGGCGTCGGCGGCGACTGGTACGACGCGGTGCGCGTCGACGTCGGCCGGGTGCTGCTGGTCATCGGCGACGTGGGCGGGCGCGGGCTGGAGGCGGCGACGGTGATGTCGCAGCTGCGGTCCGCGGTGCGCGCCTACGCCGTCGAGGCCGCCAGCCCGGCGGAGATCCTCAGCCGCGTCGCCACCTACTGCGAGCGTCTGGACCTGTCGGACCTCGTGACCGTCGCGATCGGGCTCCTCGACCTCGAGAAGCGCCGGCTGAGCGTCGCCTCGGCCGGGCACCTGCCGCCGCTCGTGATGCGCCCGGGGCAGCAGCCGGAGTTCATCGACCTGCCCGGCGACCCGCCGCTGGGCACCGGCCGGCGCCGCTTCCGCCAGCGCGAGGTCGACCTGCCGGCGGGCTCGACGCTCGTCCTCTACACCGACGGCCTGATCGAGGAGCGCGACCGCTCGCTCGCCGACTCGCTGGAGCAGCTGCGCGTCGCGGTCGCCGCCGACGGTCCGCCGCGTTCGCCCGACGCGCTGCGCCAGACGCTGCTGGCGCACGCGACCGCGGGCCGGGCGACCAGCGACGACGTCGCGCTCATGGTCTGCGCGACGGACCCGGTCAGCGACCCGTTCGCCCTGCGCCTGCGCGCGGTCCCGTCGTCGGTGTCGCAGGCGCGCGCGACCGCGGTGCGGCGCACCCGCGAGCTCGGCGCCGGTCCCGACCTCGTCGCCGCGGTCCGCCTCGCCGTCTCCGAGGCGGCGACGAACGCGGTGCTGCACGCGGCGGCCGAGCACGTCTGGATCGGGGTCGGCTCCGACGACGGCCTGCTCTCGGTGACGGTCAGCGACGACGGCCACGGCATGCGCCCGCGCGCGGACAGCCCGGGCGTCGGGCTGGGGCTGCCGATCGTGACCTCGCTGGCCGAGAGCTTCGAGATCGTCGACGTACCGGCGGGCGGCACCGAGGTCCGGATGGGCTTCCGGCTGCCGGGCTGAGGCGCGCCCGCGAGGGCTACGCTGGAACCATGTCCCAGCCGTCCGACAAGCTCGATCTGGCAGCGCTGAAGCTGACCGCGGGCGAGGGCCGTCGCCTCGAGCACCTGACCGTCCCGTTCGACGATCTCGACCTCGGCGGCCAGCGCTACACGACGCCGGAGACCATCGACGCCACGCTCGACGTCTCGCGCATGACCGGCGACGGCTACGCGCTGCGCCTGCGCTTCGCCTCGACGATCAGCGGCCCGTGCATGCGCTGCCTGACCGACGCCGCGCCCGAGACCTCGGTGGACTCCCGTGAGGTCCACGACGAGGGCAAGGGAACGATCGAGGACTCCGAGCTCACGAGCCCGTACATCGAGGACCAGGTGCTCGACCTCACCAGCTGGGCCCGCGACGCGCTCGCGCTGGCCATGCCCTCGCAGGTGCTGTGCCGGCCCGACTGTGCCGGCCTGTGCGCCGTCTGCGGCGCCGAGCTCAACGAGGCCGGGCCCGACCATTCGCACGAGCCCCCGCGCGACCCGCGCTGGGACGCGCTGCGTGAGCTCAAGCTGGACTGAGGTCGTCCCGCCCTACAGGTAGGCGCCGCTGGGGATGTACGGCGCCATCGGCCCCGGATCGCCGCCGACGAAGATGGGGCCGTCGGGGGAGAGCGCCAGGCCGGCCTCGAGCACCACGCCGATCGCCCAGTCCTGACCGGCGTCCAGGAAGTCCACGGCGACGGTGCCGCCACGCGGCCCGGCCGCCAGCGCCGCCCACAGCAGCTCGCGCGCGGCCGCCTCGTCGCGGGCGGCGAGCAGCTTGACCGTCCCCTCGTCGTGGACGGCGAACCCGCGGTCGGAGTGCAGCAGCAGCTCCATCCCGCCCTCGAGGAGGACCGGGATGTCGCGGTGGTGGCCGGCGCCGCGCACGGCGCGCGACAGCTCGGCGGTCGCGTCGACGTCCGCGCCGGCCACGATCTCCGGGGAGCGCTCCGGCACCCGCTCGCGGTCGATGATCCCGGCGGCGGCCACGCACGGGCGCAGGCCCAGCCCCGCCCGGGAGTAGCGGCGCATCGCCTTGGGATCGGTGGAGGAGAGGATGATCCGCGCGTCGACGCGCGCGTCGTCGCCGTAGGCCATCGCGCGCTCGAGCAGCTGCCGGCCGATGCCGCGGGCCTGATGGCCGGGCACGATGGCCAGGAACGACAGTCCCCAGACACCTTCGCGGACGATCCCCATGGCCGCGCCGACCACGCGCTCGTCGTCGTCGACGGCGACCCAGGCGCCGGCCGGGTCCGTCGACCGCAGGTGGCTGAAGCGGCGCTCTCCCCGCGCCTGCGACTGCGCCGTCACCGCCGTGTCGGAGGGCTCGAAGGCGTCGTGCCCGATGGCCGTGGCGGCGGGGACGTCGGCCTCGGTCATGGGTCTCATCTCCATGCCGCGCAGCGTAGGCGCTAGTCTCATCGGTCTCATGGCCGTCCCGAAGCAGAAGCAGTCGCACTCCCGCACGGCCAAGCGCCGTGCCACGCACAAGATCAGCGCGCCCTCGTACAACGAGTGCCCGACGTGCCACAGCCCCCGCCGTCCGCACCACGTGTGTGGCGTCTGCGGGTCGTACGCTGGTCGTGAGGTCGTCGCCACCGGCGGCGCTCACGAGCACGACCACGATCACTAGGGCTCCTGTTGGCGACCGTCGCGGTCGACGCCAACGGCGCTGATCTCGGACCCCGCGAAGTCGCGGAGGGTGCGATGCTCGCCGCCCGCGAGGGTGTCGAGGTCCTGATCTTCGGACCTGCCGATCGCATCGGCGAGGTCTGCGAGGGCGTCACCGTCGTCGACTCGCCGGTCTCGATCGCGAAGTCGCCCGAGCCTGCCGCGGCCGCCCGCTCGACGCCGGACGCCTCGATCGTCCGGGCCGCCAAGGCCGTCGCCGAGGGGCGGGCCGACGCGCTCGTCTCCGCCGGCTCGACCGGCGCCGCGCTCGCCGCCGGCCTCTTCAACATCAAGCGCGCGCACGGCATCTACCGTCCGGCGCTCGCGATCCCGCTGCCGATGCCCGAGCACCCGGTCACGCTGCTGGACGTCGGCGCCAACGCCGACGTGCGACCCGAACACCTCGTCCAGTTCGCCTTCATGGGCGCGGCGCTGGTGACGATGCGCCAGGGGATCGCGCGCCCGCGCGTGGGGCTGCTCTCCAACGGCACCGAGGCCACGCGTGGCAACGAGCTCGTGCTCGAGACCCATCGCCTGCTGGCCGAGCGCGCCTCCCAGACCTTCGGCCTGGAGTTCGTCGGCAACGTCGAGGGGACCCAGGTCGCCAACGGGATCGCCGACGTCATCGTCGCCGACGGCTTCACCGGCAACATCACGCTGAAGCTGATCGAGGGCGTGTCCCAGCGGCTGATGAACGTCATCCGCGACCGCGCGAGCTCCTCGACGCGCGGCAAGGTCGGCGGCATCCTGCTGCGCCCGTCGCTGCGCGGGCTGCGCGACGAGCTGGACCCCGAGGGTCCCGGCGGCGCCTACCTGCTGGGGCTGCGCAAGCTCGGCATCATCCCGCACGGCCGCTTCACGCGCACCGGCTTCTCCAACGCGATCCGGGCCGCGGCCCAAGGCGTCGACGAGGACGTCGTCGGCCGCACGATCGCCGCGATGGACGCCGCCGGCGCGCTGCGGCGGCCCCCGTCCGACGCCGTCGCTACGGTGCCTAGCTCATGACCGGGGAGGACGTCTTCCAACTCATCCGCGCGCACCTCGCCGACGAGCTCGAGGTGGATCCGGAGCGCATCAGCTCCGCCACGCGCTTCAAGGAAGACCTCGAGGCCGACTCGCTCGACCTCTACACCCTGGTGCAGGAGCTCGAGGACTCCTATGGCGTGCGCATCTCCGACGAGGAGGCGACGAAGATCCTGACCGTCGGCCAGGCGGTGGACTTCGTGACGGCGCACGGTGTCGGCGCGTAGTGCAGAAGCTTCGCCAGCTCCTGGAGGAGCTGCCCGAGGAGCTCTACCGGCAGGTGTTCACGCACGCCTCGTGGTCCGAGCGGCGTTCTGACTCCTACACGCGGCTGGCGTTCCTGGGCGACTCCGTCCTCGGCCTGGCCGTCACCTCGCACCTGTACCCGCGCCTGGAGGCCGAGCGCTTCGGCGCCGGGCGGCTGACGAAGATCCGCGCGCAGGCCGTGTCGGGCACCTCCTGCGTCGCCGTCGCGCAGCGCCTCGGCATCCCCGAGCGCCTGCTGGCGGCGGCCCCCGAGGGGGTCGCCGCCAGCGCCGCGACGGTCATCGGCACGCACCGCGTGCTCGCCTCGGTCACCGAGGCGGTCATCGGCGCCGTCTACCTCGACAACGGCTACGAGACGACCGCCGAGGCCGTCGTCGAGGCCTTCCAGCCCGAGCTCGCCGAGGCGCTGGAGCATCCCGTCGACTTCAAGTCCACGCTGCAGGAGCGCCTCGCCCGAGGGGGTGAGGTCGTCGCCTACGAGGTCACCGCGGAGCGCGGTCCCCCGCACGACCGGATCTTCGAGGTCCAGGCCTCGGTCGCCGGCACCGTCGTCGCAGCGGGCTCCGGACGTTCGAAGAAGGCGGCCGAGCAGGCCGCAGCGCGCGCGGCGCTGGAGGCCACGCCCGAGGGCGTCCCCGAGACCGAGTCCGAGCTGACGGAGCCCGAGGACAGCGCCTGATGCACCTCAAGTCGCTGACGATGAAGGGATTCAAGTCGTTTCCCGATCGCACGCGGCTGGAGTTCGGACCGGGCGTCTCGGTCATCGTCGGGCCCAACGGCTCGGGCAAGTCCAACGTCACCGACGCCGTCCTGTGGGCGCTGGGCGAGCAGTCGCCGCTGGCCGTCCGCGGCGCATCGATGCAGGACGTGATCTTCGGCGGCGGCCGTGGCGTGCAGGCGCGCAACGCGGCCGAGGTCGAGCTCGTGATCGACAACGGCGAGGGCTCGGAGCTCATGCCGGTGAGCGAGATCTCGATCCTCCGCCGCCTCGACCGCTCCGGCGACGGCGAGTACCGCCTGAACGGCGCGAAGTGCCGGCTGGTCGACGTGCTCGAGGTGCTGTCGGACACCGGCCTGGGCAAGGAGATGCACTCGGTGGTCTCCCAGGGCCGCATCGAGGCGATCGTCACCTCCAAGCCGCGCGACCGCCGGTTGCTGATCGAGGAGGCGGCCGGTCTGGGCAAGCACCGCAAGCGCCGCCGCCGTGCGCACCTCAAGCTCGAGCGCACGCAGGACAACCTGGACCGGGCGCTGGACGTCGAGCGCGAGGCGCGTTCGCGGCTGCGCCCGCTCAAGCGCCAAGCCGAGGCCGCCGAGCTCCACGAGCGCCTCGAGCGCCAGACGATCGAGGCCAAGTGGGAGCTGGCGCGGGAGACCGTCCGCGCTCGCCGGGGCGAGATGGACCAGGCGGGAGAGACGGCGACCGCCGCGCGCGCGGCGCGCGAGGCCGCCCAGGGCGAGCTGCGCGAGATCGCCGCCCGCCGCCAGCTGGCCGAGGAGGCGCTGGCCAAGCGCTCCGAGCAGCGCGAGGCGCTCGCGCGCCGTGTCGAGCGCGCCCGCTCGGCCGCGGACCGCATCGAGCTGCGGCTGGAGCGCACGCGCGAGACCGCCGAGCAGGTCGCCGAGCGCGCCGAGAACCGCACGCGCCAGCTCGACGTGCTGCGCCTGCAGGCCGCCGACGACCAGCCCGACGAGAACGGCCTGCAGCGGATCGAGTCGCTCGAGGCGCAGCTGCGCGAGCTCGACGAGGACCGCGCCGCGGCGCTGGAGCGCGAGCTCAAGGCGCTGGAGGAGCAGCGCTCCGCGGCCGCCGCGCGCGTCGAGGAGCTGCGCGGCGACGTGGACGCCAAGCGCGCGGCGCTGGCCGAGGCCGACCAGGCGTGCGAGCTCGCGCGCCAGGCCCGCCGCGCCGCCGAGGCATCGGCCGAGTCGGCCCGGCGCGAGGCGGCCAAGATCGGCGCCGAGCTCGCGCGAGCCAATCAGTTCCTGCGCTCGCACTCCGGCCCGCCCGGCGGCTCGGGCGCCCGCTCGCTGAGCGACGACCTCCAGG
>JAOPZL010000320.1 GCA_025964175.1 Solirubrobacterales bacterium | reverse complement strand
CGTCGTGAGCGAGCCCACGCCCTCGACCGGCCTCGTCTCGTTCGTCGGTGCCGGTCCCGGTGCCCCCGACCTGCTCACGCTGCGCGCGGCGCGCGTGCTGTCGGAGGCCGACATCGTCATCTGGGCGCGCTCGCTCGTCGACGAGGCGATCCTCTCCCACTGCCGTCCCGACGCCGAGCTGATCGCCTCCGACGACCGCACCCTCGAGGACGTCATCGCCCTCTACGTCCGCGCGGCGACGAACGGCCTGCGCGTCGCCCGCGTGGCCTCCGGCGACCCGACGCTCTACGGCGCGCTCAACGAGCAGCTCGACGCGTGCCGGCGCCTGGGCCTGGAGATCGAGATCGTCCCCGGCGTCTCCTCGGTCGCCGGCGCGGCCGCGGCGCTGGGTCAGGAGCTCACGGTCCCCGACGTCTCCCAGACGCTCATCCTCACGCGCCGGGCGACCCGCACCTCGATGCCCGACAACGAGAAGCTGGCGCAGCTCGCGGCGCACGGGACGACGATGGCGCTGTTCCTGTCGGTGCGCCGCCCGCGCGAGCTGCAGGCCGAGCTGCTGGAGGGCGGGTACACCGCGGATACCCCGTGCGCGGTCGTCTACCGCGCGACGTGGCCCGACGAGATCGTCCTGCGCTGCCGCCTGGACGAGCTCGGCGACGCGATCCGCGGCGCGAAGATCACGACGCAGGCGCTCGTCCTGATCGGCCCCGCGCTCGACGCCGGTGCGCAGGCGGGCCGCTCCCACGTGTACGACCCCGGCTACGGCCACCGCTTCCGCCCGCTCGGCGCGCCGGCCAAGTACCGGACGAAGCGCAAGGCGCAGGCGAACGCGAGCGCGGCCGGCACTGCCGCCGCCGCCCCGGAGGACTCCCGTGGAGCCGGCTGAGCTGCGCGATCCGTCGCTGCCCGCCAGCGCGCGCCGCGTCGCGACCGGCAAGCTGCGCAAGGGCTGGACGACCGGCACCTGCTCGACCGCGGCGGCCAAGGCGGCGGCGCTGCTGCTGCGCGACGGCGACGCGCCGGCTGAGGTCCAGGTCCCGCTGCCCCGCGGCGACCAGCGGCCCACGTTCGCGGTGGAGCGCTGCGAGCTGGACGGCGACGCCGCGGTCGCCGTCGTGATCAAGGACGCCGGCGACGATCCCGACGTCACCCACGGCGCCCACCTGACCGCCCGCGTCTGGCTGCGCGACGAGCCGGGACTGGAACTGCGCGGCGGCGAGGGCGTCGGCCGTGTGACGCGGCCCGGGCTCGGCCTGGAGGTCGGCGGACCCGCCATCAACTCCGGTCCCCGGGCGCAGATCGCGGCGGCCATCGCCGAGGTCCTGGACCTCGGCACCACCGGTGTCGTCGTCGAGATCAGCGTTCCCGGTGGCGCGAAGATGGCGCGCCGCACATCCAATCCGCGCCTTGGGATCCTCGATGGCATCTCGATCCTCGGTACCACCGGCATCGTGCGTCCGTTCTCGACGGCGGCCTGGCGGGCGTCGGTCGGCCAGGCAATCGACGTGATGGACGCCCAGGGCTGGAAGACGGTGGTGCTGACCACCGGCGGGCGCAGCGAGCGCGCCGCGCGCAAGCTCGAGCCCACGCTGGACGAGGTCTGCTTCGTCGAGGTCGGCGACTTCGTCGGCTACGCGATGAAGCGCGCGGTCTCGCTCGGCTTCGAGCGGATCCTGTTCGTGGGCATGGTCGGCAAGCTCTCCAAGCTCGCGGCGGGGATCATGATGACCCACTGGACGCGGTCCAAGGTCGACCCGGAGTTCCTCGCCGCGCTGACCGCGCAGGCCGGCGGCGACGAGGCGCTGGTCGCGTCGGTGGCACAGGCCAACACCGCCCGCCACGCCTACGAGCAGTGGGTGCTCGCGGGCCTGTCGACGGCGCCCGACCTGCTCTGCGCGCGCGTCGCGGAGAACCTCGCCACCTACGTGAAGGGCCGCATCTCGGTCGACGCGATCATGGTCGACTTCGAGGGCACCTCCGTCGTCGGCGCGTCACCGGGCACCCGCGAGCGCGTCGCGGTCGAGGCGCTGCGATGACCGCCGCCGCACCCCCGACGACCCGCATCGTCGTGCTCGGCATGGACGGCGACGCGCTGCCCGTCGGCGCAGCCGAGCTGCTGCGCCGCGCGACGCTGGTCGCGGGCGGGAAGCGGCAGCTGGCGGCGGTCGGGGCATCTGCCCTCGCCGACTGCACTCCCGACCTCCTGCCCATCGCCGGCCCGCTCGCCCCGATCCTCGACCGCCTCGCCGCCCACGACGGCCCGGCCTGCGTCCTCGCGTCCGGCGACCCGGGCTTCTTCGGCATCGTCCGAGCGCTCGCCGAGCGCGTCGGTCCGGCGCGGCTCGACGTCCGCCCGGCCGCGACCTCGGTGGCGGTCGCGTTCGCCCGCCTCGGCCTGCCGTGGGACGACGCCCTCGTCGTCAGCGCCCACGGCCGTGATCCGCACGCCGCCCTGGCCGTCGCGCTGCGCCACCCGAAGGTGGCGATCCTCACCGCGCCCGGCACCCCGCCGTCGTGGTTCGCGCAGCGCCTCCCCGGCCGCCGCGTGATCGTCGCCGAGCGCCTGGGGACGCCCGACGAGCGGATCCGCGAGCACGTCATCGATGCCATCTCCGACGCCGCGGACCCCAACGTCGTCCTCGTCCTGGACCCGGACGCCTCGCCGGAGCGCGCGCGGATCTGGCCGCCGCGCGCCGCCGCCGGCTGGGCGCTGCCCGAGTCCGCGTTCGCGCACCGCGCGGGGATGATCACCAAGACGGAGGTCCGCGCGCTCGCGCTCGCCCAGCTGGGCCCGGGCCTCGGGGACCTCGTCTGGGACGTCGGCTGCGGCTCGGGTTCCGTCGCCGTGGAGTGCGCCCGGTTGGGCGCCGCGGCGATCGCCATCGACCACGATCCGCAGGCCATCGAGCTCACCCGGGCCAACGCGCTCACCCACGCGGTGCCGGTGCAGGCGGTTCGCGGCCGCGCGCCCCAGGCGCTCGCCGATCTCCCCGATCCCGACGCGGTCTTCGTCGGCGGCGGCGGCGGCGACCTGGACGCGATCATCGACCTGGCGGCCGCCCGCGCCCGCCGCGTCGTCGTCGTCACGCTGGCGCTGATCGAGCGTGCCGGCCCCGTGCTGGAGCGGCTCGCCGCGGCGGGCCTGGACGCCGAGGCGACCATGCTGGCGGCCAGCCGCCTGCGCCCCCTTGCCGGCGGTCACCGCCTGGCCGCGGAGAACCCGGTCGTCGTGGCGTGGGGACGGCGTACATGAAGGCCGCGCGTCCCCTCGCCGGGACCCCGGGCAAGACCCGCTCCGGCGCGCGCGCCTCGGCGGGCCTGATCGTCGGTGCCGGCTGCTCCCTGGGCTGCCCGGCCGCCGAGCTCCTCGCGCTCATCGACGCAACGCTCGCGGAGGCCGGAGCATCCGCGAGCGACGTCCGCGCCCTGGCCACCGTCGACCGCCGCGCGCAGGAGCCCGCGATGGTGCAGGCCGCGGCGCACCACGGCTGGCCCCTGCGCACCCTCCCGGCGGACGTGCTCGCAGGCGTCGACGTCCCGACGCCATCGGCCGTCGTCGCCTCCCACGTGGGCACCCCGAGCGTGGCCGAAGCGGCGGCCGTCGTGACGGCCGGCGCAGCGCACCTCGTCGTCCCCAAGCGCCGCTCGGCCCACGCGACCTGCGCCATCGCCGCCCTCCCCGAAGCGGGGTTGGAGGGATCGTGAGCGCCACCATCTTCGTCGCCACCGACGCCTGCAGGGGGTGCGGTGCCTGCCTGCCCACCTGTCCCACCCACGCGATCCGCCCCGGCCTGCCCGTGCCCGGGGCGACGCCGCTGATCACGCTCGAGGATCGCTGCACCGGCTGCGGCGAGTGCCTGGAGATCTGCCCCGCCGACGCCTTCATCGAGGTCGCACGAACATGAGCCGCACCCCCCACCCGATCGAGGTGCAGAGCTACCGCATCCTGCGCGAGAAGATCGACCTGTCCCACCTCGATCCGCTTGTGCGCGCGGTGACCGAGCGCGTCGTCCACGCCTCCGCCGACCTCGAGTACGCCGAGACGGTCCTGGCCGACGAGGCGTCGCTGCGCGCCGGTCGCGACGCCCTGCTGGCCGGCGCCCCGCTCATCACCGACACCCGCATGGTCGCCGGCGGGATCACCAGCCGCGACGCCTGGGTTCCGCTCACCGATCCGCGCACCGCCGAGCTCGCCCGCGAGGCCGGCATCACCCGCTCGGCCGCCGCGATGCGCCTCGCTGTCGCCGAGGTCGGCCCGGGCGCGGTCTTCGTCGTCGGCAACGCGCCGACCGCGCTCTTCGAGCTGCTCGCCACCCCGCCGCGGGACCCGGCGCTGATCATCGGCCTGCCCGTCGGCTTCGTCGGCGCGGCCGAGGCGAAGGCGGCGCTGGACGCCTCGCCGCTGCCGTCGCTGGCCAACCGGGGCGACAAGGGCGGCTCCGCGGTCGCCGCCGCCGCGGTCAACGCGCTGCTCTACTTCGCCGAGGAGCCGCTCGACGACAGCGCCCCGGACACGCCCGACGGCGCTCGCGCCGAGGAGGGCCGATGAAGCTGCGCTGGCCCGACGACGCGCTCGTCGCCGAGTTCGGCGCGCCCCTGCGCTGCCTGTCCAGCGCGGTGCTGAACGGCGGCTTCTCCAGCGCGACGGGCTGGCTGAACCTCCAGGTCGGCCACGACTACGCGCGCACCGATCCCGAGATCCACCTGCGGGAGGCGGCGGTCACGCGAGGGCTCGATCCCGCGACGACGATCGGCATGCTCACCGCCGCCGACGTGCGCGCCGGGATCCTGCGCGAGCGCGGCCTGGCCGACGCCGTCGCCACCGTCGGCATCGGCCAGCCGCTGGCCGCCGCGGGGCAGAGGCCGCGGCCGGTCCCGCCACGAGCCGGGACGATCAACGTCCTCGTCGTCGTCCACGCGCCGCTGACCGACGCCGCCCTCGTCGCCGCCGTCCAGACCGCGACCGAGGCCAAGGCCCAGGCGCTCGCCGATGCGGGCGTGCTCGCCCTCAACCACGCCGGCCACGCGACCGGCACCGCCACCGACGCGATCTGCGTCGCCGCCCGCGCCGGCGACCGCGTGCGCTTCGCCGGGCCGGCGACGCCGGTC
>JAOPZL010000347.1 GCA_025964175.1 Solirubrobacterales bacterium | reverse complement strand
GACGAGTTCGTCCCCGAGCTGCGCGAGCACGACCTGATCGACGAACCGCTGGACGACGTCGTCGACGGCGCCGACCTCGTCGTCATCGTCACCGCCCACCCCCACATCGACTACGCCGACATCGCCGCCCGCGTCCCCGCCCTGCTGGACCTCCGCGGCGTCACACGAAACCTCAACGTCCCCACCGGAAACGTGATCCGGCTCTAGCGCTAGAGGCCGAGGCGCCGGCGATCGGGCACGAAGCGCACGAGCCGGGCGAAGACGACGATCCGCTGCGCGGCGCTGTAGATCGGGTGGCACGCCGTGAGGACCAGGCCGTGCCCGGCGCGGCGGACGACGTCGACGTCGGTCGGCGCGACGATGCGCTGGCCATCGACGGCGTAGGTGAAGGAGCCGTAGGGCATGCGGACCTCGATCCGGTCCCCCCGGTGCAGCTGGTCGATCTTGCGAAACGGCGCGAGGTAGGTGGTCCGATGCCCGGCGATCGCCGTCGTGCCGCCCTGACCGGGAAGCGGGGTGTCCGGGTACACGCCCGGCCCCGTGCGCAGATCGGCCGCCGCGTCTCCGGCCACGAGCACGAAGCTGCGGCCGAGCGTCGGCAGCACGATCCGGCCGATCGGGTCGCCGTCGGCGACCGTCGCGCGCAGACGGCGGGCGGCGGCCGCGGCGCGGGCATCGGCGCTGGGCAGCTTGCGCAGCTCGCGCAGCTGCGCCGGCGGCGTCGGCCGCGACTCCAGCTCGTCCAGCCGTCCCGACAGCTGATGCTGGGCGCGCACGGCGAGCAGCGCGGTGACCGGCTCCTGCCACACGAAGGCGACCACGCCGTCGGCGACGGCGAGCATCCCGACCACCACCGCCGCCGTGGCGCAGGTGCGCAGCAGACGTCGGCGAAGCGAGCGCGGCTGGGTCTCCATGCCCCGATCGTGGTCGATCAGCGCGCGTAGCGGCCGGGAAGGAAGCTCCGCACCCCGGGGACGAACTTCCCTTCCGACCCTGGATGACCCGGACATACGGTGCGTCCCATGTCGACCCTCGCCCGGCGGGACGCAGCACCCGCGAGCGACCCGGCCGCACCGCCCGAGCCACCCTCCGCCGGCGAGTCGTGGGCGGTCCTCCTGGTCCCGGCCGCGCTGGGCATCGCGATCGTGGCCCTCGCGTTCTCCGGCGGCGGCTTCTTCGCCGGAGCCACCGGCGTCGGTGAGGCCGTGGCCGCGGCGGCGCTCGCCGCCTGGATCGTCCTCGTGCCGCGCCCGCTCGCGGCGATCTCCCCCACGCTGGGCATCGCCATCGCCGCCCTCGGCGCGTTCTCGCTGTGGGTGCTCGTCTCCAGCCGCTGGTCGCATGCCCCGGCCCGTGCCCTGCTGGAGGGCGATCGGGCCCTCCTCTACACGCTGGTCGTCGCGCTGGTCGGCCTCGCCGCCGGCCATCGCCGCGTCCGCGACGCGCTGCCGCGCGTGATCGGCGCCGCCCTCGTCGTCGTGACCGTGTGCGGGCTGGTCACGCGCCTGCTCCCGCACGTGTGGCCGATCGCGGCCGACGTCGAGTTCGAGCGCCTCAGCTACCCGCTCGGTTACTGGAACGGGCAGGGCGCGTTCGCCAGCCTCGCCGCCGTGCTGTGCCTGCACCTCGCCTCCGACCGCGACGAGCCCCGCTGGATCCGCGCGACGGCCGCGGGCGCCCTCCCGCTCATGGTCACCGCCGTCGCGCTCACCTTCTCCCGGGGCTCCATCGCGGTGGGCCTGATCGGCGCCGTCGCCTACCTCCTGCTCGCGCGTCCCCGGGGCGCCTTCGCGGCGCTGACGGCGGCCGTGCCCGCCAGCGTCATCGCCGTGTTCGCCACGGCGGGCTCCGACGCGATCATCCAGCAGCCCCAGGTGAGCGCCGCCGGGGTGCACGCCGGCGCGCGTGCCGCGATCGTCGTCGTCGCGTGCGCGCTGGCCTGCGCCGTGGCGGCGTTGCTCCTCGCACGACTCGAGCCGCGGCTCGATCGCCTCCCGTGGCGACCGATCCCGCACGCCCGCTGGGTGGCGGGGATCGTCGTGGTCTCCCTCGGGGCCGGCTCGGTCCTCGCCGGCGCTCCCGCCATCGTGGCCGACAAGGCCGGTCAGCTCACGCACTCCTCGCACGTGCGAGAGACCGGCGACACCCGGTCGCGACTGACGCAGCTCTCCGACAACGGGCGCATCGACGCCTGGCGGGTCTCGCTGGACGGCTTCTCCGCCGCTCCCCTGCACGGGACCGGGGCGGGCACGTTCGCCCTGCAGTGGGACGCGCGCCGGCCGTCGATCCAGACCCTCAACGACGGCCACTCCCTCATCTTCGAGACGCTCGGCGAGCTCGGCGTCGTCGGCCTGGCGCTGCTCGTCGCCGCGCTGGGCGCACTGCTCACCGGCGCAGCGATGGCGGCCCGCCGATCGGCGGTGGCCGCGGCGGGCTTCGCGGTCATGCTCGCCTGGACGATCCACGCCGCGATCGACTGGGACTGGGAGCTGCCTGCCCTGACCGTCCCCGCGCTGGCCCTCGCCGCGGCGACCGTGGCGCGACCGCGTCCCGCGCGCGAACCGGCGGGACGGCGTGCCGGCGGCCTCGTGCGCGCGAGCGCCCTCGTCGCGCTGGTCGTGGTGGGGGCCATGGGCGCGGGCATCGCGTACTCCCAGCACCTCCTGGACGACGGCGTGGCCCGGATGCGGGCCGGCGACTGCGCGTCGGCGATCCGATCGGCGAACCGCGCGGTCTCCGTCGACGCGCAGCGACCCGAGCCCCACCAGGTGCTCGCGGTCTGCGCGCTGCGCGCCGGCGAGACGACGAGCGCGCTGGCCCAGTCGCGGATCGCGTTGCGGCTGGATCCGGCGAACTGGCGCATGGCCTACGACCTGGCCATGGTCCAGTCCATCGCCGGGCAGGACCCCCGGCCGATGCTGCGCCGCGCGCGCCGGGACAACCCGCGCTCCTGGCTGCTGCGCAAGACCGAGGAGCGCTTCGGGTGGACCGAGCGCGCGGACTGGCCCGCGGTCGGGCAGGAGGCCGGGCTGCTCGTCTGACGACGGGTCGCGCGCGGCGCCGCAGCGCCGAGGGCCGCCCCGGCCCTGGGCCTCGGGATCTGC
>JAOPZL010000345.1 GCA_025964175.1 Solirubrobacterales bacterium | reverse complement strand
GGGCGACGTTGGCGCCGTCGCGCGCCGCGCGCAGGGCGATGGCCAGGCCGATGCCCCGGCTGGCGCCGGAGATGAAGAGGGTCTTGCCGTTCAGGGGAGCGGACATGACGCGGCACCGTAATCCATCACGCCTGGAACCGGCTGCGCACGGATCCCACCCCGCCCGCCCGGCCCGGGCAGGCGTCGCCGCCACGAGCGTCACCGCCCGAGAGGATCACCTCTAGGGTTGCGCGCATGGCCAGCGACCCGCGCGAGCACGACCTCGTCCTCTTCGGCGCCACCGGCTTCACCGGGGGCCTGACCGCCGAATACCTGGCCCGCCACGCGCCGCCCGACGCCCGGTGGGCGCTGGCCGGGCGCAGCCTCGGCAAGCTCGAGGCCGTGCGCGAGCGGCTGGCGCGGATCTCGCCGGCGGCGGCCGGCATCCCGCTGCTCGTCGGCGACGTCACCGACCGCGCGTCGATGGAGGCGATCGCCCGCTGCACCCGCGTGGTCATCAGCACGGTCGGGCCCTACATCACCTTCGGCGAGCCGCTGGTCGCCGCCTGCGCCGCGGCCGGCACCGACTACGGCGACCTGACCGGCGAGCCCGAGTTCGTCGACCGCATGTTCGTCGCCCATGACGGCCGCGCGCAGGAGTCCGGCGCGCGGATCGTGCACTGCTGCGGCTTCGACTCGATCCCGCACGACCTCGGCGCGCAGTTCACCGTGCAGCAGCTGCCCGAGGGCGTCCCGCTCACCGTTCAGGGCTTCGTCCGCGCCGAGGCGACGATCTCCGGCGGCACCTACCAGTCGGTGATCACCGGCCTGGGCCGTGCGCGGCAGCTGGTCGCCGCCCAGCGCGAACGCGCCCGCCGCGAGCCCGCACCCGATCCCGTCCGCCACGTCGGCGCGCTGCGCAATCGTCCCCACCGCGAGCCGGTCATCGAGAACGCGTGGGCCGTCCCGCTGCCGACGATCGACCCGTCCGTCATCCTGCGCTCGGCCCGTGCCCAGCCGCGCTACGGGCCCGACTTCCGCTACGCCCACAACGCGTGGGTCAAGCGCCTGCCCGTCGCCGTGGCGGCCGGGGCCGGCCTGAGCGGGATGCTGCTCCTCGCGCAGCTGCCGCCCACCCGCAAGCTGCTGCACCGGGCGATCGCGGCCGGCACGGGTCCCAGCCCGCAGCGCCGCGAGAAGAGCACGTTCCGGGTCCGCTTCCTGGGTGAGGGCGGCGGCCGGCGCGTGGTCTGCGAGGTCTCCGGCGGCGACCCCGGCTACGACGAGACGGCGAAGATGCTGGCCGAGACCGGCCTCTGCCTCGCCTTCGACCAGACGCCGTCCACCGCCGGCCAGGTGACGACCGCGCAGGCGCTGGGCCCGGCGCTGCGCGACCGCCTTGTCCGCGCGGGCATGCGCTTCGACGTGCTCGAGGACGCCGCGGCCTGAGCGCGCGGCGGGCTGCCCCCTCGGCTAGCCCTCGCCCGGCTGTCCGGTGATCCCCGAGCAGCCGCCCCCGGGTGCGTGCAGCTGCTGCTGGGACGGCGGGTTGACGGCGAGCAGGTGCGGCACGGAGACGAGCTCGATGTGGCGCTTCTTCAGCGCGGGCAGGATCCGCGACCACAGCGCGCGGATCGTCTGGCCGCGGTTCTCGTGCATCAGGACGATCGCTCCCGGCCCGATGCCGTCGAGCACGCGGCGGGCGATCTCGGCGTAGTCGGCGCCCTCGGAGTCGCGGCTGTCGACGTTCCACAGGATCTGGGCCATCCCCAGCCGCTGGGCCTCGGCGTCGACGCGCGCGTCGTGAGCGCCGTACGGCGGGCGGAAGAGCTGCACCTGGGTCCCGGTGGCCTGCCTGATCGCGGCCTGGGTGTCGCCGAGCTGGCGGGTGATCTCGGCGGTGCTGAGGTTGGGCAGGTACGGATGCGACCAGGAGTGGTCGCCCAGGGCGTGGCCACCGCGCTTCTCGTCCCGCGCCTGGATGGCGTAGGGCTGCACGTTGCGCCCGACGAGGAAGAACGTCGCCTCGACGCCGAACTTCTTCAGGTACTTGCGCGCCAGCGGCGTGTACGGACCAGGGCCGTCGTCGAAGGTCAGCGCCGCGTAGCGCTTCTTCCCGCCGCAGAAGATCGGGCGACCCTGCTGCGCGTAGTAGGCGAGCGCCTGGCGCTGCAGCTTGCGCAGCCCGGCGCGCTTGGCCGCGGCGCGGACCTGCTTCCCGCCGCCGGCCGTGGTGGTCGACGCCGTCCCGGTCGTCGCGGCCGGGGCCGTCGGGCCGCTCCCGCCGCACGCGGCGAGCAGCAGGCACAGAGGCAGGAGGGCAGGCAGCAGGAACCGACGGACCATCGACACCCTCTTCTTCGGCGCGAAGGGCCCTAGGCCTTGAATGTCGCGCCGTAGCGCTGCAGGAAGAGCGCCTCGGCCAGGGCGATGCGCTCGATCTCACCGGGGTCCACGGACTCGTTGGGCGCGTGGATCAGGCACTTCGGCTCCTCCACGCCGAAGAGCATGATCTCGGCCTGCGGAAACGTCTGATGGAGCACGTTGCACAGCGGGATCGAGCCGCCCTCGCCGACGGTGACGAGCTCGGCGCCGCCGAACGCCTCCTCCATCGACGCCTTCAGCGCGTCGAAGCCTGGGCCGTCGAGCGAGCCGGCGAACGGCTGCCCGACGCCGGCCGGCGTCAGCTCGCACTGCAGGTTCCACGGCACCCGCGCGCGCAGGTGGGCGACGAGCGCCTCCTGGGCCTTCTCGGCGTCCATCCCGGGCGGCACGCGCAGCGACACCCGTGCGCCCGCGGTCGGCTGGATCGAGGCCGTCGCGCCGACCATCCGCGGCGCGTCGATGCCGAGCACGGTCACCGCGGGCCGGGCCCACAGGTGGTCGGCGACCGAGCCGCTGCCGATCAGGCCGACGCCGTCCCGCACGGTGGCGTCGGCGCGGAACGCGTCGGGGTCGTACCCGCTGCCCGGCCAGGTCTGGGTGGCGTCCACGCCGTCCACCGTCACGTTGCCGTCGGCGTCGGTCAGCGACGCGAGCATGGCGATCAGGCCGGCGATGGGATCGGGCGCGGGGCCGCCGAACATCCCGGAGTGCACGGCGCTGCTCAGCGCGCGCAGGCGCACGTCGACGATCGACATGCCGCGCAGCGTGGTCGTCAGCGTCGGGACGCCGACGGCGAAGTTGCCGACGTCGACGACGAGGATCGTGTCGGCGCGCAGGAGGTCGGCGTTGGGCGGGACGAACTCCTCCAGGCCGCCGGTCCCCTGCTCCTCGGAGCCCTCGCAGATGATCTTGATCCCGCACGGGAACCCGCCGTCGCGCTCGCGCAGGGCGCGCAGCGCGGTCAGGTGCATGATCACGTTGCCCTTGCAGTCGGCGGCGCCGCGGCCGTACCAGCGCCCGTCGCGCTCGGTGAGCTCCCAGACCGGCGACGTCCACTCGTCGTCGCCCAGCGGCGGCTGCACGTCGTAGTGGCTGTAGAGCAGGACGGTCGGGGTCCCGGGAGGTCCCGGCGTGTAGCCGGCGACCGCGTCGGAGCCGTCGGACGTCGTGTAGGTCCGGACGTCCTGGATGCCGGCGTCGGTGAACGCGTCGACCACCCACTGCGCCGCCTTGGCGCACTCCTCGGGCGGTGCCTCGTCGGGATCGGCGATCGAGCGGAAGGAGACGAGCTCCGCGAGGTCGTCGCGGGCGCGCCCCATGAGGGACGAGACGGTGTCGGCGAGGGTGCTGGTCATGGCTGGCGCCCAGGATGTCACGATCCGCGCATGCAGCCCGCCGGCGCACCCGAATGCCGGACTTTGGCAGGCTGAGGGGCGACGATGGACCGTCCGACCGCCCGCCGCGGGCTGCACGCGGCGATCCTCCTGCTGCTCGCGTTCGCGCTGCTGCCCGCTGCCGCGCGCGCCGCGGACTGCACGACGCCGCGCTGGATCCCGAGCTGGTCGACCTCGATGAGCGACGCCGCGACGGGCGGCTTCGACGGCCAGACGGTGCGCGAGATCATCACCCCGCACGTCGCCGGGACGAGCGTGCGGCTGCACCTCTCCAACCGCTTCGGCACCCAGTCGGTCACCTTCGACCACGTCACGCTCGGGCGGCGGCTCGCCGGGGCCGCGGTGATCGCGTCGACGCTGCGGCCGGTCACGTTCGGCGGGGAGGTCTCGGTCGCCGTGGCTCCCGGGACCGAGGCGATCAGCGACCCGATCGCGATCCGCTTCTCCGCCTTCCAGCAGCTGACCGTCTCGCTCTTCTTCGCCGACGGCACCGGTCCGGCGACCGAGCACTTCGTCGGCCGCCATCCCGCCTACGCCACCCAGCCCGGCCGTGGGGTGGACGCGACCGGCGACGCGGCCGAGGGCGCCTTCGACGAGCTGGACTCGACCGCGACGTTCTTCGCCTCCCAGCTCGACGTGCTCGCCCCCGCCTCGACCGGCGTCGTCGTCGCGCTGGGGGACTCGATCACCGACGGCTACGCAGGCTCGCCCTCTCCCCTCGCCATCAACCGCGAGCCGATCGACGCCGACGGCGCGTACCCCGACGTCCTGCAGCGGCGGGTCCTGCTCGGCCGCGGTCCGGCGTTCGCGATCGTCAACGCGGGCATCACCGGCAACCGCATCCTCGAGGACGGCCTGATCGCGGTCCACGGTCCGTCCGCGCTCAGCCGGCTGCGGTCCGACGCCCTCGCCCTGGCGGGCGTGACGACGGTGATCATCCTGCTGGGCGCCAACGACCTCGGCGACCGCACCGCCCAGAGCGCGCAGGTCATCGCGGGGTTGAAGGACCTCGTCGCCACGGTGCGCGCGGCCGGGAAGCGGGTCCTGGTCGGGACGATGACACCGATGGTCGGTGCGCTGAGCGAGACCTACGGCGACGCCCAGGCGCAGACCAACCGCGAGCAGGTCAACGCGTGGATCCGCTCGCCCGGCGCGGCCGACGGCGTCATCGACTTCGACGCGGTCCTGACCGATCCCGGCGACCCCGGTCGGCTGCGCTCGGCCTATGACTCCGGCGACGGGCTGCACCCCAACCTCGCCGGCTACCGCGTCATGGCCGACGCAGTTGCGCTCACGCTGCTCAAGGCCCAGCCGCAGCTGCGCCCCTCGCTGAAGGTGACGGTGCCGGCGCGCTACCGGTCGCGGCTGCGCTCGGCCGTGGTGACGATCGACGGCCGCCGGGTGGGCGCCATCCGCACACCGCGCGGATCGGTCTGGGTCGACTTCGCGATGGGCAGGCGGGCCGTCGCGACCGTCCGCACCCGGATCACGCTCTCAGGCGGGCGCACGGTCGGCCTGAGCCGCCGGATCGCCCGCTGCGTGGGGTGAGGCGGCGGACGCGCCCGCGTCGGCGTCCGCGTTGGCGGGCAGTCGCGCCGGCCGGGGAGTCCAGAAGCGCCGCTCGATGACGTAGGTGGAGATCAGCCCGGCGACGATCGTGCCCGTCCAGAAGTACCACTGCTGCTTGGCACCGGTCATGTGGTAGTGGACGGTGAGGTCGAGGATCGGGTACTGCCACAGGTACATCGGGTAGGAGATCCGCCCGATCCACGGCAGCGGCGGCAGCCGCAGCAGCCGCGACAGGATCGCCTTGTCGCTGGTCACCAGGCGGGCGAGCACGAGCGCGGTGCCGATGGCGATGAGCGGCATCGGGACGACCGAGCCGTGCTCGCGGAACACCGTGGTCGCGGCGTAGAGGATCAGCCCGATCCCGGCGAAGGCGCCGATGCTCACCGCGACGTCGACCTCGCGCCGCAACGGCAGCGTCCGGCCGCGCAGCGCGAGCGCGAGGACGCAGCCGGCGAGCAGCTCGCCGAAGCGCGTGTCGGGGCGGAAGTAGGACGGCGAGACGGCGAGGCCCGGGTCGTTGCCGGTCGGCAGGATCCAGAACAGCGCGAGGCAGATCAGCGCCAGGGCGGCGGTGATCGCCAGCAGCACGTGGGGCCGCAGGCGGCGGCTGAGCAGGAAGACGATCAGCGGCGGCCACAGCAGGTAGAACTGCATCTCGACGGCCACCGACCACAGCGGACCGAGCGCGCCGAGGAACTGGGTGCCGTCGACGAGGATCGCGATGTTCGCCGTGTAGGAGGCCGAGACGACGACCGCGTCCCACCACTTCTGCCAGGTGCCGTCGACGCTCAGCCACGAGCCGATCGGCGAGAGCAGCACGAGCAGCGCCAGCAGCGCCGGGTAGAGGCGGCGCAGCCGGCGCTCGTAGAACGCGCGCAGGTCGATGGCGCCGCGGCGGTCGAACTGCCCCAGCAGGATCGTCGTGATCAGCAACCCGCTGAGGACGAAGAACACGTCGACGCCCAGGAAGCCGGCGGGAACCTTGAGGTCGTGGAAGCCCATGACGGCCAGGACCGCGAGCGCGCGCACGCCGTCGAGCTGCTGGATCTGGCGACGCATCGCCTGCACGATAGGCTCGCGCGGCGATGCGCGTCAGCGACCTCCTGCGGCTGCCCGCCGGCCCCGTCGACCTCCACCGCTTCGACCCCGCCGCCACGCCCGGGTTCAAGGGCGGCAAGCAGCGCGCGCGCAAGGCGGTGCCGGAGCTGGGCGACCGCCTCGCGACCTTGCAGGAGCAGCTCTACGCCGAAGGACGCCTGGGCGGCCGGCGCTCGGTCCTGCTCGTCCTGCAGGGGCTGGACACGTCGGGCAAGGGCGGAACGGTCCGCCACGTGGTCGGACTGGTCAACCCCGCCGGCGTGCACGTCGCGAGCTTCGGCGTACCGACCCCGGAGGAGCGCGAGCACGACTTCCTCTGGCGGATCCGGCGCGAGCTCCCCCGCCCCGGCCGCATCGGCGTCTTCGACCGCTCCCACTACGAGGACGTCGTGACCGTGCGGGTGCTCGACCTCATCGACGAGCGCACCTGGCGCCACCGCTACGACGCCATCAACCTCTTCGAGGAGCGCCTCGTCGCCGACGGCACCCGGGTCGTGAAGTGCTTCCTGCACATCTCCCCCGACACGCAGCGCAAACGCCTCCTCGCCCGCCTCGACGACCCGACGAAGCACTGGAAGTTCTCCCCGCACGATCTCGACACCCGCGAGCGCTGGGACGAGTACTTCACCGCCTACGCGGACGCCCTGGAGCGCTGCTCGCCCGACGAGGCCCCGTGGCACGTCGTCCCCTCAGACCACAAGTGGTACCGCAACTGGGCGATCACGAACATCCTCATCGAGCAGCTCGAGACGATGGGCCTGCACTGGCCGGAGCCCGACTTCGACGTCGAAGAGCAGCGCGCGCGGCTGCTGGGGATGCCGTAGCCGCAAGCGTGCTCGGGCCCGCGCCCATAGGGTCTCGCCCATCAGCCGCCTGTGCGCATCGACCATCGCGGCTCTCGTGCTGCTCACCGGGGCCGCTTCGGCGCATGCCGCCGTCCCGCCGCCGACCCTGCCCGCGCGGTCCGGGTCGGTCCACGGGGAGTTCATCCGCATCGGGCCCGGTGTGCGGTTCTTCGACGTGCTCGCGCGCTCGCCCAAACCCGACGCCCCGCTCCTGGTCTACCTCGCCGGCGGGCCGGGCGCCTCGTCGGTCGCTCCCGCGTTCGTCGGCGACGGGCCCTGGGCGCTGACCGATCCGTTCGGCTCCGGCCGCCCGGTCGTGACCGAGAACCCGTGGAGCTTCCAGCGGCTGGCGAACGTGGTGTACCTCGACCAGCCGCGGCAGACCGGGTTCTCCGACGGCCGCGCGCCGTACGTCACGAGCGTGCAGGGTGCGGGCCGGGACTTCGTCCAGTGGCTGCGGGCGTTCGATCGGCGCCACCCGGAGCTGGCCCACCGCCCGCTGATCCTCGCCGGGGAGTCGTTCGCGGGCACCTACGTCTCGGAGTTCTCGCGGCGCCTGCTGCGCGGCGAGGCCGGTCCCCGATCCCGGCTGGCCGGCATCTTCCTCGAGGCGCCCTCGCTGGGCCGGACCGACGTCGCGCCCGCCGTCACCGAGCTCGACTCGCTGTGCGCGCAGGACCTCGTCGCCCCCCATGCCTGCGACGGCACCGTCGCCGGCTCGCTGCGCGCTGCGCTGGACCGCTGTGCCGCGGGGCTGGCGCCGAGCATCGCCAACGCGTCCGCGACGGTGGCGATCGCCGCCGTCACGAACGCGCGGTCCCGGGCGTGCCGGGCCTACCGCGCGCAGATCACGCTGCAGCCCCGCCGCATCGGCGAGATCGCGTTCGGGCGCTCGTCCGGCGTCCCGGGCCCGCTGCGCGGCGTGCGCGTCCCGATGCCCCTCGACGGGCTGGAGTTCCCGGCCGGAGGGCTGGTCCGCGAGCACGTCGGCTACTCCCCCAACCCCTACGACGTCCGCCTGCGCTGCCACGACAGCGGCGGCTTCCCGCCGTGGTGCTACGACGACACGAAGCTCACGCGGCTGCTGGACGCGCCGGTCACCCGCCGCTGGCTGGGCGGCGGCATCCCGGCGGACCGGCCGTGGCTGTTCGCCGATCCACGGGTCTCGATCGCCACCAGCCTGGGACGGACGCCGTCCAACGTGAACGTCGCCCGCGCCGTGCGCGCGGGCGTCCCGGTGACGATCGCGGTCGGCGGACGCGACTGGGTCGTCAACCCGGTGACCGCGCGGTGGCTGACCGATCGGATCTCCCGCGCCGCGGGGACCGGCCCGCTCACCGCCTCACAGCCGCTGCTCGACGACGCGGGGGCCGCTGCCGGCTCGATCACGCGCAGCGGTGACCTGACGTTCGCCGAGGTCCACGACGCCGGCCATCTCGTCGGGCTCGACCAACCCCAGGTCGCGTTCCGCCTGCTCGAGCGGCTGCTGCAACCTCCCGACCGCTAACCCGCCCCGGCCGCGCAGTTCGTCGACGCGGGGTACGGGCACGCGATGCTCTCAGGTCGCCAGTTCCCGCACCTGCGTGAGCCGCAGGCTGTTGCCGGACGGGTCGCGGAAGCCGGAGTCGATGCCGTACGGGCGCTCGGAGGGCGGCTCGGTGAACTCCACGCCGCGCGCGCGGAGCTCCTCGTAGGACGCCTGGCAGTCCTCGGTCGTCAGGAAGACGGTTCCCGCGAAGCCCTTGGACATGACCGTCCTGACCTGCTCAGCCGTGTCGGCATCCATGATCGGCGCCCCCGGGATCGCCATCAGGACGATCGCGAAGTCGTCCTGGCCGGCGGGGCCGACGGTCAGCCAGCGGAAGTCGCCCAGCTCGTCGATGGTCACGTCCATGCGGACCTCGAAGCCGAGCTTGCGCGTGTAGAACTCCAGTGCCTCGTCCTGGTCGTGCACCCACAGCTGGGTGTTGGCGATGCGGATCATCGGGTCTCTCCTCGGGTTCGACGAGCGGTGCAAACGGCACGCTAGTCCGAGGCCCGCGCCCTGTCTTCTCCAAACGTGCGGTGTTTCGGACGCCCGTACGCGCGCACCACGCAGTCGGGGATCATGGCCATCAGCGAGGCCGGCGGAAAGGACGCGCGATAGGCGGTCGGCGGCTTCCCGAACATGCGGGTGAAGCTCGTGGTGAACGAGCCGACGCTCTGCCAGCCGACGGACATGCAGACCTCGGCGACCGACAGGTCGGTGGTCCGCAGCAACGCCGCGGCGCGCTCGAGGCGGCGCGTCAGCAGGTACGCGTGCGGCGAGTCGCCGAACTCCCGGCGGAACTCCCGGCTGAAGTGCGCCCGCGAGACACCGGCCGCTTCAGCCATGTCGTCCACGGTGAGCGCGTCCGCGTAGCGCGCGTCGGCGAGATCCTTCGCGCGCTGCAGGTGACGGGCGGACGACAGGTGCGCCACGACGTGGAGTATGCCGCGGCGCAGCAACGCGGCGTCGATGCGGCGCCGCAGCGAATGGCTCGGCGCGACATCGGACTGGCCGCTTTGCTGCAGTGGCCCGGCCCTTCGGCCGGACCGGGAACTACTCGATCTCGCTCCCGACCGACACGCGGTCGAGGTGGGTCATGTCGAAGGCCGACTCGGCCGACTCGGCCGTCTCGGTCGTCCCTTCGGCCTCCGCGCGCTTGCGCGCGTCCTTGCGTGCTTCCTTGTCCATCCGGCGCTCACGGAGCCTGTGCTCACGGTTCAGCTTGGACATCGTGGTCTTCTTCTTGGCGTTAGAGCCCATATGTTCCGTCCTCGTTATCGGGTCCTGGGGCGACGGGCCGCGGAGGGTGCGGCACCAGCCACACCAGCGAGAACACGCGACCTGCTCCCTTCAAAGGAACGCCCGACCCGTAGGACGATCTTAGGGGTTCGGGCGGCGTTAGCCGGGCATCATGTCCGGATGAGGTTCAACACCGTCGCCGTGATCACGGCCCAGCACACGTCCTGATGTCCGGCGATCCCGTCTTCCTGATCACCGGCGCAAGCACCGGAATCGGCGCCGCGACGGCGCGCCAGGCCGCCCAGGCCGGCTTCCGCCTCGTCCTCGCCGCGCGCGGCGCCGACAAGCTCGAAGCGCTCGCGGCCGAGCTCGGCGGTCCCGACCGTGCGCTTGCCGTCCCCACCGACGTCACCGAGTGGGAGCAGAACGTCGTCCTGGTCGACGCCGCGCTGCAGCGGTTCGGGCGGCTGGACGTCGCGTTCGCCAATGCCGGCTTCGGCGCCGCCCGAGGCTGGCTCAACGAGACGCCCGAGCACTGGCGCGAGATGGTCCTCACCAACGTCCTCGGCGCCGCGTACACCGTCCGCGCCGCGATCCCGGCGCTGACCGAGTCCAGCGGCCACGTGCTGATGACCGGTTCGGTCGCGGGCCGCCGCGTGATCCCCGGCAGCCTCTACTCGGCGACGAAGTGGGCCGTCACGGCGATGAGCGAAGCGGTGCGCGCCGACCTCAACGGCACCGGCATCCGCACGACGCTGATCAGCCCCGGGCAGGTCGACACCCCGTTCTTCGACAACCCCGGCGAGGGCCGCCTCGAGCCCGACGACATCGCCCGCGCGGTGCTCTACGCGGTCTCGCAGCCGCCTCACGTCGACGTCAACGAGCTCCTCATCCGTCCGACGGCCCAGGAGATGTAGGCCGGTCTGGCCCGGCTACCGGTCCCCGGCGCGCACCACGCACCGGAACCCGAGGTGCCCGGTCGACGTCTCCACCGTCTGCGCCTGACGGGCCGACGGGCGGTAGCGCAGGCAGTAGTTGGGCGCGCACAGGTGCGATCCGCCCTTGATGACGCGGCGCGGGATATGCGCGCCCGGCTGGCCGGCCGCGTAGCTGCGCTCGGGTGAGGACACGCGCGGGTTCACCGGCACGCAGCACGCCTTCGTCGCCTCCCCGGGATGGCGCGGGGTGAAGAAGTCCTCGGTCCACTCCCACACGTTGCCGGTCATGTCGTACAGGCCGTAGCCGTTGGGCGGGAACGCACCGACCGGCGACGTGCCCTCGTAGCCGTTGGCCTTGCGGTTCTCCCACGGGAACTCGCCCTGCCAGTGGTTGGCCATCAGCCGGCCGCCCGGGCGCTCCTCGTCACCCCAGGCGAACGCGGCGCCGTCGAGCCCGCCGCGCGCGGCCAGCTCCCACTCGGCTTCCGTCGGCAGGGTCTTCCCCGCCCAGGCGGCGAACGCGGCGGCATCCTCGTGGGCGACGTGCGTCACCGGGTGCTTGTCCAGGCCGGCGAGCGAGCTGCCCGGGCCGCCGGGCGCCTTCCACGACGCGCCCGGGACGTACGCCCACCACTGCGTGTAGTCGCGCAGCGAGACGCGGTGCGGCGCCTTCTGGAAGACGAGCGAGCCGGGCTTCAGCAACGACGGGTCGGCGCCCGGGTAGTCGGCGGGATCCAGCGGCCGTTCGGCGACCGTGACGTAGCCGGTGTCGGCGACGAAGCGACGGAACTCGCGCACCGTGACCGGCCGCGGATCGATCCAGAAGCCGTCGACGGTCACGCGGTGAGCGGGTGCCTCCTCGGCGTAGAAGGCGTCCGATCCCATCAGGAACGTCGCGCCTTCCATCCGGATCATGTCCTCGGCCCTCGTCGCCATCGCCGTACATCATCTCCAATCGCGTGGGTGAGCCTCCCTCACCCACGCCGGGTGATCCGGTCGTACACCTGATGACAGCGTGCCGTCGCGCGAGTACCGTTGCGGTCGTCCCACCCATTGCAGCGAAAGGACCCTCACGTGAGCGATCTCGTGGCCATCGCCTACCCGGACGTCGCCACCGCGCAGACGGTCGCCGGCAATCTGGCGACCGCCGTCAAGGAGCACACGATCGAACTCGAGGATCTCGTGATCGTCGAGCGCAAGGAGGATGGCAAGGTCAAGCTGCACCAGCCGTCGCTGACGGCGATCGGCGCGACGGGCGGCGCGCTCTGGGGCGGGCTCATCGGCCTGATCTTCCTCGTGCCGCTGCTCGGCGCGGCGATCGGCGCCGCCGCCGGCGCCGCCTCGGGCGCGCTGACCGACACCGGGATCGACGACACGTTCCTCAAGGAGCTCGGCACGCACATCGAACCGGGGGGCGCCGCGGTGATCCTGCTCATCCGCAAGGTCTCCGCCGACAAGATCCTCCCCCAGATCAAGATTCCCGGCAAGGTCATCCAGACCTCGCTGAGCAACGAGCACGAGGAGCAGCTGACCGCCGCCCTCGAGGCCGCCGGCAAGGCCTAGCCGGTCCGAGCCGGTCGCGGCGGCGGGCTCCCGTAGGTCCCGCCGCCGCGCCGATCCGGATCGCTCCTCGCGATGCGACTCCTCCTGAACGTCATCTGGTTGGTGCTGGCGGGCCTGTGGCTGGCCATCGGCTACGCGCTCGCCGCCCTCGTCTGCTTCATCCTGATCATCACGATCCCGTTCGGCATCGCATCCCTGCGGATCGCCGCCTACGCGCTGTGGCCGTTCGGCCGGACACTCGTGCGCCGGGAGGACGCCGGCGCCGGATCGGCGATCGGCAACGTGCTCTGGATCGTGCTCTTCGGCTGGTGGCTGGCGCTCGCGCACCTCATCACCGGGATCGCGTTGTGCCTGACGATCATCGGCATCCCTCTCGGGCTGGCGAACTTCAAGCTGATCCCGATCTCGCTC
>JAOPZL010000314.1 GCA_025964175.1 Solirubrobacterales bacterium | reverse complement strand
TCGGGGTCCCGGCATCGGATGGCGCTCCGGCTCGGGCTGCCCGGGGTGGCCTGCGCCCGGCCTCCGGTGCCGCGCGGGTGGTCGTCATCGCCAGCTCGACCGGCGGGCCGCGGGCCCTGGCCGAGCTGCTCCCGAAGCTTCCCGGCCGCCTCGGTGCCGGCACGCTGATGGTCCAGCACATGCCCGCGGGCTTCACCGCCTCGCTCGCCGCCCGCCTGGACCGCGCCTCCAAGCTGACCGTCCGCGAGGCCGCCGGCAACGAGGTGCTCGACCCGACTTTGGCGCTGCTCGCGCCCGGCGGCTCCCACCTGCGCCTGAGCGACGGCAAGCGCTCGCGGCTCTCCGACGCCCCCGCCATCGGAGCCCTGCGCCCCCGTGCCGACCTGACGATCCAGGACGTCGCGCAGCTCTACGGCGAGCGCACCCTGCTCGTGGTGCTCACCGGCATGGGCCGTGACGGCCTCGACGGCGCCAAGGAGATCAAGAAGCGCGGCGGACGGATCCTCGTCGAGGCCGAGTCCAGCTGCACCGTCTACGGAATGCCCCGCGCCATCGCCGAGGCTGGTCTCGCCGACCAGATCCTCGACCTGCGCGACCTGCCCGCCGCAATCGCCCAGGAGGCTGGAGCATGACCCCGCTCTCCCCCACCACGGGGTCCACCCGCACCGCCGATGACTACCTCGCGTTCTGCGACGGACTCTTCAAGCTGTGCGCCATCGACCTCGCGCAGTACAAGCGCGGTCAGATGGAGCGCCGCATCCGATCGTTCGCCCGCCGTAAGGGTTCGGACGATCTTGTCGACTACCTGGGTGTGCTGAAGGTCAACAACGACGAGCTCGAGGACTTCCTCGACCGGATGACGATCAACGTCAGCCAGCTCTGGCGCAACCCGGAGCAGTGGACGGTCATCGGCGGCAAGATCCTCCCGGAGCTCGCCGAGGGCAACCGCGCGGTCTCCGCGTGGAGCGCCGGCTGCTCCTACGGCGCCGAGGCGTACACGCTCGCCGCGATGTGCAAGGAGCACATCCCCGGCTCGCGCGCCACGATCAAGGGCACCGACATCGACAAGCGGATGATCGAGCGCGGTCGCCGCGGCCACTTCAGCGCCGACGACGCGCGCAGCGCGCCCCAGGCCCTGCTGAAGAAGTACTTCGACACGGTCGACGACGGCATCCAGGCCAAGCGCGAGCTTGTCTCCATGTGCTCGTTCGAGGTCGGCGACCTCCTGCGCATGCGGGTTCCCGCCGGTCGCCTCGACCTCGTGCTCTGCCGCAACACCGTCATCTACTTCACCGATGACGTCCGCAACGCGCTGCACACGCGGCTCGCCGAGGCCCTGCGCCCCGGCGGGTACCTCGTGATCGGCTCCACCGAACGGGTCCAGGACCCGCGCGAGATGGGCCTCACCCCCACGCAACCCTTCGTCTACCGGAAGAGCTGATGGACGTCTCTGAGTACATGCCCATGTTCCTCGCCGAGGCGAGAGAGCATCTCCAGGAGCTCAACCTGGCCGTCGTCCGCATCGAGGAGACGCCAGACGATCAGGAGACCGTCAACGAGATCTTCCGGATCGCGCACTCCATGAAGGGGATGAGCGCGACGATGGGCTTCGCGCAGATGGCGGCGCTGACCCATCAGATGGAGGACGTCTTCGAGCTGCTGCGCCAGCGCGGCGGCGGCCTCGGCCGGGACGCGATCTCGATCCTGCTGGAGTGCCTCGACGCGCTCGAGGCCTCCGTCGGGCAGATCGACGAGACGGGCTCGGAGAACCTCGAGCCCGGTGAGCTCATCGAGCGCCTCAAGGGCCTCGTGCGCGAGCGCACCGACGAGCAGGTCGTGCACCGCAAGGGTGGCCCGCTGCCGCCCCCGCCCCCGCGCGAGATCATCGAGGCCGCCGGCGGCCGCCGGCTCGTCCACGCCGCGGTGGCGCTGGACGAGGCGTGCGCGATGCCGTCGGTTCGCGCCTACATGATCCTCAACGCGCTCGGCGAGAACGGCAGCGTCCTGATGTCGGCCCCGACGATCGAGAAGGTCGACGCCTTCGACGGCCGCGCCGTCGAGGCGTGGATGGCCGCCGAGTCCGCCGACGAGGCGATCGAGAACGCCGTGCGCAACGTCGTCGACGTCGTCGACGTCACGCTCTCCGAGCTCAGCGACGAGGAGCTCGTCGCTCCCGTCGAGGAGGTCGCGGAGACCGTCGCGCCCTCCGCCGCCGCTCCCGCGGTCGCCGCCGCCCCGGCCGCGGTCGCGGGCTCCAACGCCGCCACCGCGAAGCACAAGACGACGACGAGCGTCCGCGTGGACGCCTCGCGCCTCGATCAGCTCATGCACTTCATGGGCGAGCTCGTCGTGCACCGCACCCACGTCGAGACGCTGGCCCTGCAGGCCGACGTCCCGGGCCTGTCGCAGGCCATGGCCGACCTGACGCGCACCTCCCAGGCGCTGCAGGCGATGGTCATGCAGGTCCGCATGATCCCCGTCGACGCGGTCTTCCTGCGCTTCCCGCGCCTCGTCCGCGACCTGTCGGGCAAGCTCGACAAGCAGGTCGAGCTGAAGCTCGTCGGCCAGGACACCGAGCTCGACCGCACCGTGGTCGACGCCCTCGGCGATCCGCTCGTCCACCTCGTGCGCAACTCGCTCGACCACGGGCTCGAGCCGGTCGCCGAGCGCGAGGCCGCCGGCAAGTCGCCGGTCGGCACGCTCGAGCTGGCCGCCGCCCACGCGGGTGGCAACGTCGTCATCAGCGTCCGCGACGACGGCCGCGGCATCAACCCCGAGCGGGTCGCCGCCAAGGCGGTCGAGCGGGGTCTGATCACCGCCGAGCAGGCCGCGTCGATCGACGCCGCCCGGGCCGCCGAGCTGCTCTTCGCCCCCGGCTTCTCCACCGCCGAGACGACGAACGACATCTCCGGCCGCGGCGTCGGCATGGACGCGGTCCGCACGATCATCCGCGAGCTGGGGGGCGACGTCTACATGACGTCCGAGCTCGGCAAGGGGACGACCGCGCAGATCCGCCTGCCGCTGACGCTGGCCATCATGGCCGCCCTGCTCGTCGACGTCGACGGGGAGCCCTACGCCGTACCGCTGGAGCGCGTCGAGCGCACCGTGCGCCTCGAGGATCACGCGGTTCGCTCGGTCGCCGGAGCCAAGATGCTCGTCATGCGCGACGAGGTCTTGCCGCTCATCGACGGCACGCAGGCCCTGGCCCACCATGCCGCCTACGGCGACAAGGAGGCCGAGCACGCGGTGATCGTCCGGTCCGGAGACCGGGCCATGGCGCTGGCCGTCAGCGCCCTCGTCGGCCAGCGCGAGCTCGTGACGCGCGCGCTGCCCGCCGACGTCTCCAACAGCGCGGCCGTCTCCGGCGCCGCAGTGCTGTCCAACGGCGACATCGCCCTGATCGTCGACTGCGACGCCCTCCAGGGCGCCGGGTTCGCCGTCGCGGCATAAGGAAGGAGCCTGACGTGACCCCCAAGTACTCCGACATGCAGCTCGACGCCCTGCGCGAACTGGCCAACATCGGTTCCGGCAATGCCGGTACCGCGCTCTCTCAGCTGCTGGGTCAGCCGGTCGACATCTCCGTCCCGGCCGCCTCCGCGCTGCCGCTGGCCGACGCCGTCGAGGCGGTCGCCGACCCGGAGGCCGAGGCCACCGGCGTCGTGCTGCCGATCTTCGGCGACTTCGACGCGACCGTCGTCCTGCTGTTCCTGCCCGACGACGAGGCGACCCTGTGCCGCCTCCTCGGGATGGAGCCGCACACCGAGGACTCGTTCTCGATGCTCGGCGAGATCGGCAACATCCTCGGCTGCTCCTACGTCAACGCCCTCGCCGCGATGACCGGCCTGGAGATGGAGCCGCGGCCGCCGGAGACGGTGGCCGACATGGCCGGCGCGATCGTCGCCTCGGTGCTCGCCACCCGCGGCATCACCGGCGACCTCGCCCTCGTCCTCGACTCCGAGCTGTTCCTGGAGAACGAGAAGTGCTCCCTGTCGTTCCTGATGCTCCCGTCCCACGAGGGCATCGGCGAGCTCCTGGCGCGACTGGGGCTGGAGTGATTGCGCTCGACACACCCTGCGGGTCCGCCCGGGGTTTCGTGACGGGCGCGTCGTGATCGCGAGCGAGACCATGGTGCGGATGGGTGAGCTGGCCACGTCCAGCACCGAGGGCGACGTTCTCGTGTCGATCGGCCTGGGCTCCTGCATCGGGCTCGCGCTGATCGACGTCCGCCGTCCCATCGTGGGGCTGGCGCACGTGATGCTGCCCACGACCACCACCGAAGAGGGTCCTGAGGCGAAGTTCGCCGATCGCGGGGTCCCCAACCTGATCGCCCGCGTGAAGAAGCTCGGCGCGATCCGGTTGGAGGCCGTCATGGTCGGCGGTGCCCAGATGTTCTCGTTCGGCGGCGACGGTCCGTCGGCGAGCATCGGCCCCCGCAACGAGGCGGCGGTCCGGGAAGAGCTGACCAAGGCCGGCATCCCCATCAAGGCGGCCGCCACCGGCGGCCGTCGCGGGCGCACGATCCGCGTCCATGTCGAAGGCACTCGCGTGACGGTGCGCGAGGTCGCTGGAACCGAGCAAGAGCTCTATGGGAGGACCTCGTGAGCGATCTGCTCTCGAACGACGAGATCGCGAAGCTGTTCGACAAGGCCGCATCGGGCGTCACGCCCGAGGCGACCAAGGCCGGCAGCGGCGGTCCGTCCAAGCGCACGCGCGGCCTGCGGACGATCGACTTCCAGCACCCGCGGAAGTTCACCGCCGAGCACGAGCGGGCGCTCAAGCGCGCCGTCGACCAGTTCTGCCGCACCGCCAACCGGCGGTTGTCGACGGAGCTGCGCATGGACGTCGAGCTCGAGGTCATCGACGTCAGCCAGTTGACGTGGTTCAACGCCCACGCCCAGATCCCGCCGGAGGCGATCTGCGCCCCCATCTCCGCGGACGCCGCAGGCGAGTCGTCGCAGCGCATGCTGCTGACCGCCGAGCAGTCGCTGATGCTCACCTTCATCGAGCGCGTCCTCGGCGGCACCCAGCCGTCGCGTGAACGCAAGCTGACCGACATCGACCTGGTCGTGGCCAAGCGGTTCTTCTCGGCCATCACCGATGAGCTGTCGGTCGTGTGGAACGAGATGGCCAACAGCGGCCTGACCCTGCAGCGCCTGCTCAGCCAGCCCGAGGCGGGCAACCTGACCAGCGCCAGCGACCCGACGCTCGCCATCGTCATGGAGGGCCGCCTCAACCGCCAGTCCTCGACGGTGATGCTGCTGATCCCCTACCAGGTCGCCGAGACCATGCTGGGCGAGATGGCGGCCGGCGACCCGACCGACCCCCGCACCGCCCGCGCCGTGGACGCCGCGCTGCGGCGCGTCTCGGTGCCGGTCCGGGCCGAGGTTGCCTCAATGCACCTGTCGCTGGAGGACGTGCTGTCGCTGCGCCCCGGCGACGTGCTGCGGTTCGACGTGCCGGTCGCCGACGGCGTGCGGATCATGACCGACGACATCGAGGTGCACGCCGCGGTGCCCGGACGGGCCGGCCGTCGCCGCGCCGTGCAGATCGTCCCGACCCCCGAGGACCCGGGCACCACCCGGGCCCCCTCCTATCCCAACACCAAGAACTGAGGGTTGGTCGAATGTCCTCGACCGAGGAGCTGCTCGCCAAGATCGGCGAGTCCACCGCCGAGGCGATCCGCGGCGTGCTGGTCATGTTCTGCCCGCAGGAGAACGCGGTCTCGACCGGCATCGTCTCCCCCGTCTCCCAGAACGCCCATCCGATGGACGGCGTCCCGCTGCCCTCGATCGCCACCGGCGTCTCCTACGTCGACGGCGTGACCGGCGGCAACGCGGCGATCATGACCGTCAAGGGCGCCCACCGCCTGGCCGCGGCCATGATGGGCATGGAGCTGCCCGACGAGGCTGACGGCGAGCTCGACGAGATGGAGATGTCGGCCGTCGGCGAGGCCATGAACCAGATGATGGCCACGGCCGCCGCCGCGACCAGCGAGGTTCTCGGCAAGGAGGTGGAGATCGCCCCGCCGGAGATCCACAACCTCACGACCATCGACGAGGCCCGCAACTCGTTCGAGTCGACGCCCCACGCGGTGACGATCTCCATGTACGTCCTCGGCGAGCCGCTCAAGGTCGTGCAGTTCATCCCCCACGCGTTCATCGTGCGGATGAAGAACGCGATCAGCGAGATGACCACGGAGTACGTCGGCGAGCAGGGCGACGCCCCGCTCGGCGCCTCCGTCCGTGACGTCCCGCTGCGCCTGTGGGCCGAGCTCGGCCGCACGCAACTGCCGCTGGACCGGCTGATCGGCCTCCCCGTCGGCGCGGTCGTCGAGCTGGACCGCGACGTCGACGACGAGATCGACCTCTACGTCGACGACATGCCCTTCGCCACGGGTCGCCTGTTGGTGACCGAAGCCTCCGAATGGGCCGTCCGCATCGAGACGGTCCACGGAATGACCCCCGCCCCAACGTCCTAGGAAAGAAAAGGAGCCTGAATCCCCATGGCCCGAGTCCTCGTGGTGGACGACGCCGCGTTCATGCGAAAGATGGTCACCGACGCCCTCACCAAGGGCGGTCACGAGATTGTCGGCGAAGCCGGCAACGGTTCGGAAGCCGTCGATCGCTATCAGGAGCTGCGTCCCGACCTGACCACCCTCGACATCACGATGCCCGAGAAGGACGGCCTCGCCGCTCTCCAGGAGATCATCTCCATCGATCCCGGCGCTCGCGTGATCATGTGCTCCGCCCTCGGGCAGGAGTCAAAGGTCCTGGAGTCCATCAAGCTGGGAGCGAAGGACTTCGTCGTGAAGCCCTTCCAGACCGACCGCGTCCTCGACGCCGTCTCCAAGGCCCTGGCCTAGGAGAACGTCGGGGGCCCGCCGCCGGGCGCCCCGGCCGGCACCCCACCCTGTGCCGGTCCGGCGGCCGTCGGCACCCTGTAGCCGGCACCCTCAGGGGTGCCGGTTCTGCGTCGTGCCACCGATCGCCCGAGGATTCCCTCCAGCCGTGCGCCGAGCGCCGGCCAGGTGAACCGCTCGGCCACGTCGACGATCCCCGACCGCGCCCGCCGAGCCCGCTGGGCCGGGTCGTTGACCGCATCCACGAGCGCGTCGATGAGCGCGGCGCGATCGTCGACGTCGAAGAGCCAGCCGGTCTCCCCGTCGCGGATGATGTTCGCCGGGCCCAGGGAGGCCGCGGCGATCGCCGGCACGCCGCAGGCCATCGCCTCGACGATCACCTGCCCGAACGACTCGCGCGCCGACGGCAGCACGAGGAGGTCGGCGGCGGCCAGCAGCTGGGGAAGCTCGGACTGGTCGTGCCAGCCCGCCAGGAAGGCGGAGTCATCGAGCCCGAGACGCTCGATGGCGTCGGCCGGATGCTCGCCCTCCCACTCCCCCGGGTGGCCGCCCACGAGGATGAGGGTGGCCGGCGGGTCCATGCGCGAGCGGGCGTCGGCGAACGCCTCCAGCAGCAGCGACAGCCGCTTGATCTCGGTGAAGCGCCCGACGTAGAGGATCACCGGTCCGCGGTCGATCGCGGCGAGCTCGCGCTCGCCGTAGTGGACCGCGCCCGGCTCCTGGCCGGGGCGCCACGCCCGCGGCTGGTCGACGAGCGTGCGCCGCCAGATGGCCCGGCGGTCGACGTCCATCGGGCGGAACGCCTTCGGGTCGAACCCGTTGGGGAGCACGACGAAGTGGCGCGGGGAGAGGCCGAGCAGCTCGACGGCGCGCTCGCGGTTGCCCGGCGCGACGACGAGCCGATCGCTGGCCTTGGCCCAGCGGCACAGGCGCTCGCGCCAGCGCTCGCCATGGGCCCAGTGGCCGGGCGGGTGCGCGGCGATCGCCTCGAGCATCAGCAGCTCGGTCCCGTGCAGGTGGGAGACGATCGGCACCCCGGGCGCGACACGGGCGGCCGCCTCGTTCAGCGGCGTGAGGTGGTGCAGGTGCAGGACGTCGGCCTGCGCCGCGCCGGCGGCCTCCAGCTCGCGCGCCCACGCGGCGACCTGGAGCTCGTACGCGTCGTCGTCCAGCGCGGCGAACGCGCGGTCGGGCGCGCCCGGGCGATCCTCGAAGGACGGCTGCAGCGGGGCGGTGCCGGGTGGGCCCTCGTAGGCCATCGGGTCGGGGCTCTCCAGCGCGGGCGTGAAGTCGACCTCGTGCAGGCGCACGCGCGGATCGCGGTAGAAGACGCGGGCGTCGCTCAGCGAGGCGAGGTCATGGCGCGATCCGGCCACCAGGGTGAGGTCGGCTCCTGACTCGGCCAGGCCCCCGGTGAGTGCGCGCGCGACGTACGCGGACCCACCGCGCGGGAAGAAGAGCGTGCCACAGACAACACGCAACGCAGTCGTCAACAGGCGGCCCAGTATGGCAGCCTTGAGCATCCAGCTCGCACCGGAGCCGGGTCAGGCGGCGAGCGAGAGGACCAGCGCCGTCGCGATCGGCCGGCCGTCCAGGAGCTCGATCCCGTGCTGCTCACGGGGGCGGTTGACGAGCCGCCCGTGGCAGACGAGGGAGGCCGAGCCGCCGCCGTCGAGGTTCAGCGCGGACCGGGCGCCGAGGCCCACGAGCACGTCGGCGAGCTCGCCGATCGAGAGCCCGACGTCGTCGGCGTCGCGCCCGTCGCAGACCACGGCCAGCAGGTGGTCGTCGGTCAGCGCGAGCGCGCTGCGCGGGTGGCGGCCGTCGGTGATGTCGGAGTCGAACTGGGCGGCGCCGGCCGAGAAGCCCTCCTCGTCGGCGCCGGTGATCGCGCTGGCCCCGTCGTGCACGAGCAGCGGACCCGCCTGCAGCAGGTCACCGGCGGGGACGATGGGCAGGTCGGGCCGGCGGGCGATCGTGACCGCGGTCCCGTCGATGCTGACGCACGCGCGCCGCGTGCCCCACGGCTCGGTGAAGGGGACGTGCTCGACCGGGGTGCCGCCGATGCGCAGCTCGCCCAGCGGCGCGTTGTGGGGGCGCACGAAGAACCCGCCGACGATCGCGTGATGATGCTCGCGGCGCCTGCACCAGTGCACGAGCGTCTCGGGCTCGGGCAGGCGGGCGACGCTGACGCGCACCCGGTCGCGCGGGAAGGCGGCGACGTGGACGGTCGTCTGCGCGCCGTCGTCCAGCCGCGGGCGCAGCGTGGCCATCGCCGGGAGAGGCGCCGCGGCGCGCAGAGCGTGTTCGGCGGAGGAGGGCATCAGGCGCAGGAGGTCGTGCGAGGCTCATCGGCAGGTCCGACGGCTTTGTGAACAGCGAGCGACAGCGCCTCGGCGCCGATTCGCCGTTCGAACCCGCCGACCGTCCGCCACAGCAGCGCGAGGGCGAACCGGGCGCGCGCGTCGACCGGCTGCACGCGGGCCTCGGAGTGCAGCGTGGCACCGCCGCCAGGCCGCGGCTCGGTCCAGTGCGCGAAGAGGACGCGGGCGGTGCCGGGCTCGTCCCATGCGGCGAACGCGCTCCCGTCGCGCAGCACCGGGTAGTCGCGGCGCAGCGTCCAGATCCGCCCGCACAGGCCGGAGATCGAGTGCGTCGGGCCCTCGTCCAGGACGACGAACGGCTCGCGCGCGAACAGCTCGAGGAACGTCTCGTGCGGCGGCGTGCCCGGGATCCGCCAGCCGATCAGCCTCCCCAGCGTGCGCGTCTCGTCCAGCCGTGCCGACGAGGCCGCCGCCCACAGCCGCTGCGGATCGACCGGCGCGGTGGCGCGATGGCGCGTGGTGATGGTCGGCGCGTCCAGCCAGCGATCGAGACCGAGACCGCTCGCCGCGACCCTCTCCGGCGCGGGCATTGGAGCAGCGTAGCCTTCTCGACATGAAGCGACTCGCCTCCATCACCCAAGGCACGTCCGACTACGACGAGCGGCTCTGGAAGCTCCTCGAGGAGTCCGGCATCGACAAGGACGAGTTCATCGGCCTGGACTACTTCGGCCTCGTCCCGTTCTTCGTCATCGCCGGCGCGACCGTTCGCAGCGACGCGCACGCCCACGGCGACCACCTCCACGTCGAGGCGATCCACATCGAGATCGACGAGGCGCTGGAGGAGGCCTTCTTCGGGACGCTCCCCCAGATCCTCGACGATGCCTACGCCGAGGAGGAGCCCGAGAACGCCTCCAACTGAGCGAGCGTCGTCGCGCGCGCGTCGGCTCCGCCGGCGGTGGCGCGGTACCAGCCGGCGGTCTGGTCCAGGGCCTGCTCGAGGTCCCAGCCCGGCCGCCAGCCCAGGACCGAGCGGGCCAGTGACGAGTCGACCTTGAGGTGATGGGCCTCGTGGGGGTGCGGGCCCGGGTCGGGCTCGAAGCGCACCGCCCCGTCGCCCCACGCCTGCGCGAGCCGCTGGACGATCCAGCCGACGGGCCGGGCGTCGTCCTCCGCGGGCCCGAAGTTGAACGCGCGGGCGGCCGCCGCGCGGTCCTCGCACAGGCGCTGCGCGAGCACGAGGTAGCCGGCCAGCGGGTTGAGGACGTGCTGCCAGGGACGTACGGCGTCCGGGTTGCGCACGCGGACGGGCTCGCCGGCCGCGACCGCCCGGGCGACGTCGGGCACGAGGCGGTCCTGGGCCCAGTCGCCGCCGCCGATCACGTTGCCCGCACGGGCGGTGGCGACCGCCGCGGCGTCGTCGCCGCCGAAGAACGAGGAGCGGTAGCTCGCGGTCACGAGCTCCGCCGCGCCCTTGGACGCCGAGTACGGGTCATGGCCGCCCATCGCCTCGTGCTCGCGGTAGGCCCACGGCCACTCGCGGTTCTCGTAGCACTTGTCCGAGGTGACGACGACCACCGCGCGGACGTCGCCGCCGGCCCGGCGGACCGCCTCCAGCACGTGCACGGTCCCCATCACGTTGACGGCGAACGTCGGGACGGGATCGGCGAACGAGCGGCGCACCAGCGGCTGCGCGGCGAGGTGCAGCACGATCTCGGGCCGCAACCGCGCGACGGCGGCCGCGACGCCATCGCCGTCGCGCACGTCGCCGGTCACGGACTCCACGACGTCCGCCACGCGCGCCGCCTCGTACAGCGACGGCACGGTCGGCACGCCGTCGGCGAAGCCGCAGACCTCGGCGCCCAGCTGCGCGAGCCACAGTGACAGCCACGCGCCCTTGAACCCGGTGTGGCCGGTCACGAGAACGCGTCGACCCGCCCAGAAGCGCGCTTGGGGGCGGGTCGGTGCAGCGGTCGGGCTCATCACCCGGGCAGCGTAGGTGCTCAGGCCGCGTCGGCCAGGAGCTCGTCCTCGCCGTGGTGCGGGTCGGGGGTGACCTCGATCACGTCGGTGATGCGCAGGCCGAAGTCGTCGTCGATCACGACGACCTCGCCGTGGGCCACCGGCTTGCCGTTGACGAGCAGGTCGACCGGCTCCCGCGCGCTGCGCGAGAGGGCGACGACCGAGCCGGGCCCGAGCGCGAGCGCCTGGCCCAGCGTCATGCGGGTGCGGCCGACCTCGACCGACAGCTCGACGGTGACGTCGGTCAGGCGGCTCAGGTCGCCTGCGCCCGAGTTCAGGGGCACGAGCATGGACGACTCCAGCGGGGCGAGCTCGACCTCGTCGCCCGCGGTGGGCTCGATCTCCTCGGACACGGCTTCCTCCTCGCTCATTGGACCGCGACGTCGGTGAAGAGCACGTCCTCGGCCTCGACGTCGGTGTGCTCGTGCAGGGTCTTGACGATCTTCTTCTTCAGCTTCTCGCGGCCCTTCTCGCCGGTCAGCACCTTGCCCGACACGTCGGTGACGTTGTCGATGACGATCGAGCGGACCAGCGCCTCCTGGGGCAGCGTGCCGTAGCCCTCCGGCGGCTCGGCCGCCGCAGCGTGACCGCCGGCCGCCGGCGCCGCCGTCAGCGCGCCGTGCTTCATGACCAGCGCGATGTTGAACTTCGCGTACCGGCCGTCCGCGAGGTTGACGACGAACTCCTTGGGCAGGACGTAGACCGCTCCCTCGACCTTCGGCTTGGCCTCGGCCGCCTTCGGCTTGGCCAACACGAACTTGTAGACCCCTCCGACGACGACGAGCAGGACGATGGGGATGATGAACTTCATTTTGCCGTTCATGGGGTCTCCTTCGCGCCGATCACGATGGGTGGGATGTCGACGGACGGTTCGGTTGTGGTGCTGGTGGTCCCCGAGCTCGTCGTGGTCGTCGGCGCGTTTCGGGGGATGACGATCTGCACGCGCCGGTTGGCCTCGCGGCCGGCGGCGGTGCGGTTGGAAGCGACGGGGTCGAGGTACGCGCGGCCGGCCGCCGTGAGGCGCTCGGGGCTGACGTTCGCCCCCAGGAAGGTCCGCACGACGGTCGAGGCGCGGGCGGTCGACAGCTCCCAGTTGGTTGGGTACGTCGAGCCGCTGATCGGGACGTCGTCGGTGTAGCCCTCGACGATCACGTCGTGGCCGGCCTCGGTGCGCAACATCGCCCCGATCGACGTCATCAGGTCCGCGCCCTGCGGCTGCAGGGCGGCCTGGCCGCTGTCGAACAGCAGCTTGTCGGTCAGGACCGTCACGATGAGGCCGCGCCGCTCGACGTGCGCTTCGATCTTCGCCTCGAGGCCGTGGGCCCTGGCGTAGGTGTCGACGCGCTGCTTGAGCGACGTGAGGTTCTCCTCCTCGCGCTTGGCGGCCGCCGTGGCCGCCTTCTCCTTGGCCTGGAACGCCTCCAGCGGAGACACCGCGGCGTTGCCCGAGCCGGTGTTGAGGACCGACGAGCCGCCGTCCAGCACCTTCCCGGAGAACGCCGTGGAGAGCGAGTTCTTCAGGTCCTTGTACTTCGCGGCGTCCGTGGAGGACATCGCGAAGAAGATCACGAAGAGCGCCATCAGCAGCGTGATGAGGTCGGAGTACGTCAGCAGCCAGCGCTCATCGACGTGGGCCGCCTCATGATGCTTCTTCCGGCGGCGTCCGCCGCCGCGCCCCGCGGACATCGGATCAGGCTGCCTTGGCGGCCGCGGCGTCGTCGGCCAGGCGCAGGTTGGGCGCGGCCGGGTCGCCGGCGCTGACGCGCTCGGCGGGCGGGACGAAGGTGGCGAGCTTCTCGGCGACCAGGCGCGGGTTGTCGCCGGCCTGGATCGAGAGGATCCCCTCGAGCATCATCGTCCGTTGGGCCACCTCCTCGGCCGACAGCGCCTTCAGGCGCAGGCCGACGGGCAGGAAGATCACGTTGGCCGAGCCGACGCCGAGCAGCGTCGCGATGAACGCCGACGAGATCGCCGGGCCCAGCGTGGCCGGGTTGGCCAGGTTCTCGAGCACGTGGACGAGCCCCATGACGGTGCCGATGATGCCCATCGTCGGCGCGGCGCCGCCGGCGCCTTCGAAGATGCCGGCGTTGAACCGGTGGCGGGCCTCCATCGCCTCGATCTCGCCCTCGAGGACCTCGCGGACGAGTTCGGGCTCGGTGCCGTCGACGACGAGCTGGAGCCCGGTCTTCATGAACGGGTCGGTGACCTCGCCGAGCGACTGCTCGAGCGACAGCAGGCCGTTCTTGCGGGCCTGCTCAGCCTGGGCCACCAGGGTCTGGGCGGTGCCGGACATGTCGACCGGCTCCGGCGAGAACACCTTCTTGTACAGCTTGGGGATCCTCTTGACCGCGTCCATGCCGTACGACGCGATCGTGAAGCCGGTGAGGCCGCCGAGGACGATCAGGAACGCCGGCGGCGCGATGAACGAGACGGGCGAGGTCCCCTCCATGAGGGCGCCGCCGAGCAGTCCGAAGATCCCGACGACGATTCCGATGAGCGTTGCAGCCTTCATGTCTCACCTGTGATCGGCATTGGCAGGGATGTCTTCACTGTGCGTCCAGTCGGCTGGACGCTCGGTCACTGGACCGCGGTGAGGACCGGGGGAGCGACGAGCAGCGAGCGGCGCCAGGTGCGGATCGACTCCAGGAGCACCTCGACGGTCTCGGCGACGACGACCTTCTGGCCGTTGTCGAGGGTGAGCACGACGTCGGGGTGCGCCTCGATGGAGACGACCAGGTCGGGGTTGATGTAGAACGGCTCTCGGTCGTGTGAGAGCTTGTGCACGAGGATCACGGCGTTCTCCTTCTGAGCAGCGCGTGGGAGCGGAAGATGGGGATGCGGCGGTGGATCGGGACGCGAAGAAGCCACGCGACGGGTGGAGCAGAGGCCCTCCAGCACTCTGCTCCACCCTCGCGGGCATCAGTCGATAGGCGTCCCTATCGCTTGAGGTCGACGAGCTCCTGGAGCATCTGGTCTCCAGTGGAGATCACGCGCGAGTTGGCCTGGAAGCCACGCTGGGCGGTGATCATGCTCGTGAATTCGGTGGCGAGGTCGACGTTGCTCATCTCGAGCGTGCCGCCGACGGTGGTGCCGAAGCCGTTCTTGCCGGAGGTGCCCTGGACCGCGGCACCCGAGGCGGCCGACGCCGCGTAGCGGTTGGAGCCGACCTTGTCGAGGCCGCCCTCGTTGGCGAACTTCGACATCGAGAGGTAGCCCGCGGTCACGCGGCCGGTGCCGGGGTTCGTGTACTGACCCGTGGGCAGCGCGTAGCCGGCGGGCGGGGTGAAGGTCACCCCGCCGTCCTCGCCGATCGCGACGTCGGTCGCTCCCGGGGGGACGTACAGGTAGTTGTCGGTGGCCGTGGCCGCGCCGGTGGTCGCGTCGGCGGCCTTGCCGACGATGTAGTAGCCGTCGGTCGTCGTCATGTACCCGTTGCTGTTCTGGTTCAGGTTGCCGGCACGGGTGTAGTTGGTGGTGGTCCAGCCCGTGCCTGCGGTGGTGCTGGTCGGCGTGGCGACGGGATCGGTGCCGCCGGCGACCTGGCCGACGCGCATCCAGCCCTCCCCCTGGATGCCGACGTCGAGCGAGCGGCTCGTCGTCTGCAGAGCGCCGCCGCCCATCATCTTGTCGATCGAGCCGATCGTCACGCCGAGGCCGACCTGCGCCGAGTTCGCGCCGGCGAAGCCGCCGTTGGTCGACTGCGCCGCCCCGCCGCGCTGCAGCTGGGAGAGCATGTCGCGGAACGTCGTGCGGCTGCCCTTGTAGGCCACCGTGTTGACGTTGGCCAGGTTGTTGGCGATGACGTCCATCGACGTCTGGTTCGACTTCAGTCCGCTGATCGCGGAATACATGGCGCGCATCATCTGGCACCACACTCCTTCTCTGGATCCCGGCCTCCTGAGAGGTCCAGCCGGGGTTGTTGTCTGGGCTAAGCGATGACTGCTGAGTCGATGTTGGTGAAGACCTGGTCGCGCATGTGCGCGTTGTCGACGGCCGTGATCACCGTGCGGTTGCGCACGGAGACGACGAACGCCGTGTCGTCGACGAAGACGACGGACTCGCGAGAGCCCTTGGCCGCGGCCCGGTCGACGCCCTGGTCCAGGCGCTGCAGGGTCGACTGATCGAGGTCGATCGATCGCCGCTGCAGGCGCTGGATCGCGTGTCCCGAGAACCGCAGCGAGCTGGAGTGCTGCGCCAGGACCTCGTCGAAGGACCGCGTGGGCGCCCCCGTCGTCGCCCCGGGGCCGCGCGCCGGATCCCCGGTGATGACCGGGGAGGGCGCGCCGACGCCGGGCGGGACGAGCGCGGGGTTGTGGCCGATCGGGCTCACTGCACCTCGAGCACGGAGCCCAGGCCGACACCGGTGGTGGTGTCGACGGTGAGCGTCGGGTACCCGTCTGCCCCGACCTGGACCGACTTCACGGTCCCGCTGATCGGTGCCGCAGCGCCGTCGGGCAGGTACTTGACCTGGTGGCCGATGAGGCTGAGGGCCTGCGTGTGGGCGCTGGACATCTGGTTGCTCTGCGCCGACGTGTTGAGGTTGCTCAGCTGCTCCAGCATCGAGTACTGGGTCAGCTGCTGGATCGACTGGCTCGGGTCCTGGCTGGACTGCGACATCGGATCCATGTTCTGCATCTGCGACATCAGCAGCTTGAGGAAGTCGTCCTTGCCCAGGCCGGTGGTCGACGTGCCGTTCCCGGTGGCGTTGGTATTCGCGATCGAGCCGATGCCCGGCGTGCTTGTGACGCTCATGGGACTCCTCTAGGCCAGGACGTCCAGCAGTGAGCCGGCCGTCGTCGGGGACAGGTTGGGTGAGGTGGCGACCGCGCCGACGAGCAGCGACGGGTCGTCGCCCTCCTCGTCGCCGAGGCCGGTGGTGCGCGAGCCGGTCGAGCCGAACGCGCCGTTCAGGCCATGACGGGCGTTGGAGCCGTCCTGCTGCGGGCTCAGCCCGAACTCCAGGGACGCGACGGTCACCCCGCGCGCCTCGAGCTGGCGCTTGAGGTCCGCACCGCCGCGCTCCAGCGACGCGAGCGCGTCGGGGTGCTCGGCGGTCACGGTGGCCTGCAGGCCCTGCGAGCTCTGGCGCAGCCGGATCTCGACCCCGCCGAACTCGGCCGGGTGCAGCACGAGTCGCGCGTGGGACGCACCCCGCGAGGTCGCCAGCTCCATCAGGTCGCGCAGGCCCTCGACCGCCTCGCCGACCGCGACCCGGATCGGCGCCGGGGCCAGGGCCCGGGCGTCGTGCAGGCGGGCGGCGGTGATCGGGGTGCCCACCGGGGTCGGCGGCGCGGCGGGTGCTTCGGTCGTCGCGGACGTGGCGTCGGT
>JAOPZL010000313.1 GCA_025964175.1 Solirubrobacterales bacterium | reverse complement strand
ACGAGCAGCACCGGCCATGGCGCGCCGGCGGCCGCGGCGGGCAGCGACCAGTCCGCGATCGCGCGGAACGTCTGCGCGACGGCGCGCGGATCGGCGGTCGCGGCGAGCGCGGCGTAGGCCTCGATCTCGGCCGGGTGGGCGTCGACCCACGCCGCGGAGAAGGCGCGACGCGCGTGGTCCCCGATCGTGGCGGCGAACGACCCCGACTCCACCGCGTCGGCGCGGGTGCGGAAGGTCGCGCGCGCATCGTCGCCGAGGTCGCCGGAGCCGACGAGCACGAGCGCGCTGACGCGATCGCCCTCGTCCAGCGCGGCCGCCAGCGCGACGAGCGCGCCCATCGAGAAGCCGACGAGCGCGGTGCGCTGGATGTCCAGGCGGTCCCACAGGGCGACGAGATCGCCGGCGAGCGTGGAGATGTCGAACCCGTCCCCACCGAAGGGCGTGGCGCCGTACCCGCGCTGGTCGTAGGTCAGCAGGCGTCCGCGCAGGCCGCCCGGCCCGTCCTCGTCCTCGCCCGCGGGCAGCTGCGCCCGCCACGAGGGCGAGGCGACGAGCCCGCCGTGCACGAGCGTGGTCCACGGACCAGCGTGCCCGTGCAGGCGGTAGGCCAGCGTCGTGCCCTCGACCACCAGCTCGCTCATGAGTGGGCCTGGGCTGCCTCTGCGGACGCCGGCGTCGCCGGCTCCGGGCGGGAATCGGCGAACAGCCCGCGCGACGTCGTGGTCAGGCACTCGCAGCCGTCGTCGGTGACGAGCACGACGTCCTCGATCCGCGTCCCGGCCACGCCCGCCTTCAGCAGGCAGGGCTCGATCGTGAAGACCTCGCCGGCCAGCAGCGGCGCGTCGTCGCCGTTGTAGTCGGGGATGTCGTGGATGTCGAGGCCGGTCGCGTGGCCGGTGAGCGGGATCGCGAGCGCGCCGAGGCCGTGCTCGGCCGCGACGGCCTTGGAGATCCGGTCCAGCTCGGATGGCGTGACGCCCGGCGCGACGGCCGCGACGACCGCGCGGTTCATCTGGACCGTCACCGCGTGCAGCTCCTCCAGCTCCGCCGGCAGGTCGTTGGGGTCGCCGGCCCAGCGCATCCGCGCGATGTCCCCGCAGTAGCCCTCGTAGCGCGGGAGGCAGTCGAAGAACGCCCATTCGTCGGCGGAGATGACGTGGTCGCGGCTGGGCCCGGCGCTGCCCAGCGCGCTGTTGACGCCCGCGTTGATGATCGACGAGCCGGCCGTCTCCATGTCGCCCAGGCGGCGCATCTCGATCTCGGCCGCCATCGCGACGTCGTACTCGGTGACGCCGGGACGCACGGCGGCCATGCCCGCCTGCACGGCGGCATCGGCGATCTCCTCCGCGCGCCGCAGCAGGGCGATCTCGGCCGGGCTCTTCACCCGTCGCACGTCGGACAGCAGGGTCGAGCCGACGAACTCCACGCCCGGCGCGGCGGCGACCATGTCGAGGTAGTCGCGGGCCGGGAAGATGAACCAGTTGTCGATGGCGACGCGCTTGTAGCCGCGCTTGGCGATCAGCTCGCCGAGCTCGCGCCCGAGCCGCGGCGTGCCGTCGGCGTCCGGGTAGACCGACATCTCCTTGGCCCGCAGCACGTCCCACGTCTGATCGGTGCGCAGCACCGGCTCGTCGCCGTCGTGCGCCCCCATCAGGCACGCGCAGTGGCCGAAGACGTAGTAGCCGTCCGCGGTGTGCTCGTAGCCCGCGAAGCGGATGTAGTAGCTCGTGAGGTAGCGGACGTTCGCGTAGATCTTGTAGTCGGAGAAGGCCAGGACCGCGTCGAAGCCCTGCTCGCGCAGCACCTCCTGGGTAGCCCGGCGGCGGTCGGCGTACTCCTCGCTGGTGATGCTCACGGCTCTCTCCTCGGGTCGACGTGGGGGGTGATGACGATGCGCCCGTCGACGCGGCCGGCGGCCAGCGCGTCGAGCGCCTCGTTGATCTCGGTCAGCGGTGCGGTCCGCATGATCTGCGGTACGACGGCGCCGGACTCCACCGCGGCCAGGGCGTCGCGGGCATCCTGCAGCGTGCCGACGCGCGAGCCGAGGATGGTGATCTCCTCGAGCACGAGGCGGGCGGAGTCCATGCCGTATTCCACCCCGGGCTGGTAGCCGTTGCAGACGATCCGCCCGCCTGGCCGCACGGCGGCCGCGGCGGTCTGGAAGCCGGCCCGCCGGCCGCTGGTCTCCAGCGCGAGGTCGGTGCCGCCCGGCGCCCACGCGCGGACCTGCTCGGCGTCGGCCGGGTCGACGGCGATCTCGGCGCCGTTGGCCAGCGCCAGCTCGCGGTGGGCGGCCGAGGGGTCGACGGCGGCGACGCGTGCTCCGGCGGCGCGGGCGATCTGGATCGCGTTGAGTCCCAGGCCCCCGCAGCCGACGACGACGAGGCGCTCGCCGGACTGGATCTTCGCGCGGCCGTGGAGCGCGCCCCACGGAGAGGTGACGGCGTCCATCGCGACGGCCGCGGCCGCGGCGTCGAGCCCGTCGCCGAAGGGCAGGAGGTTCGCGCGGGCGGCGACCATGTAGCCGGCCAGCCCACCGTCGCGCTCGATGCCGATGCGGACCGCGTCGGGGCAGAGCGTTGGACGGTCCTCGACGCATCGCGCGCAGTGACCGCAGCTCTCATAGAGGTAGACGGCGACGCGACGGCCGACGAGCGCGTCATCGCCGTCGGCGGCGCCGACGACCGTCCCGGCCACCTCGTGGCCGGGGATGACGGGCAGCTGCGTACCCGGCGCGAGCGCGCCCGAGATCGTCTTGAGATCGGTGGCGCAGAGCCCCACGGCGTCGATGCGCAGCAGCACCTCGCCCGGCCCGGGCGTCGGCAGCGGGCGCGTCTGCAGCGCCAGCGGCTCTCCGTAGGCGACGCAGACCGCGGCCTGCATCGTCGTCTCTCCACGCGCCGATCCGGGCGGATCGGCCGTCGTCGTCCCAGCGGCGTCCATACGAGCGCCGTCTCCTCTCTCTCCTCCACGGGGCCCCGTCGGCCTCCGTTGTGCAACCGGTTGCAAAGGTAGCAGCAGATGCCGGCACTTGTCCAGTCACAGCTCGCGCAACCGATTGCAAGGCGGTGTGGGTTCTATGCTTCCGAACCGAGGAGATGAGCCGCCGACCCCCCACCCTGCGCGACGTCGCTGCCCGCGCCGAGGTCCACCTGTCGACCGCGTCCCGCGCACTCGACCCCCAGCAGTCGGGCCGCCTCACCGCGGAGACGGTGCGCCGCGTGACCGAGGCCGCCGCCGCGCTGGGCTACGCGCCCGACCTGCTCGCCGCGGGCCTCAAGCGGCGGCGGACGCGCACCGTCGGCGTCGTCATCGCCGACTTCGAGAACCCGTTCACCGGGCCGCTCTCGCGCGGCGTCGGCTCGGTCCTCGCCGAGCACGAGCACGTCGCGCTGTTCGCCGAGACCGAGGAGCGCGGCGACCGCCTCGAGGCGATCCTCAAGCACTTCCTCCAGCGCCGCGCCGACGCGATCGTCGTCACGGCCGCCCACGTCTGCGACGGCGCGGTCCTGGCCGGGGCCGCGCAGGACGTCCCGATCATCCTCGCCATCCGCGGCGTACCCGGCACCGACCTGCCGACCGTCCTGCACGACGACTTCAACGGCGCGTCGCTGGCCGCCGCGCACCTGCTCGACCAGGGGCACCGGCGCTTCGCCCAGCTCAGCGGCCCGGTCGACATCGACACCTTCCAGCGCCGCCGCGACGGCTTCACCGCGCGCCTGGCCCGCGACGAGCTCACGGCCGCGACCGGCGGCTCCAGCGCGTCGTCGGCCACCCCGGCCGAGGGTCGGCGGCTCATGGCGCTCGTGCTCGCCGAGGCGGCCGCCGCCGGCGAGCCCGCGCCCACCGCGGTCTTCGCCCCCAGCGATGTCATGGCCGTCGGCGCGATCGAGGCCCTGGCCGACGCCGGCCTCGACTGCCCGGGCGACGTCTCGATCGTCGGCTACAACGACATCCCGCTCGTCGGCCACCTGTCGCCGCCGCTGACCACCGTGCGTCTGCCCTCCGAGGAGCTCGGGCGGACGGCGGGCCGCCTCGCCCTGCAGGTGATCGCCGACCCCGGCCTGGAGACCGAGATCCTGCGCCTGCCGGCGGTGCTCATCGAGCGGAGCTCGACGCGCCCGCCCGCCGGATAGCGGACGGGCGCGGAGCCCGTCTTCTACGAGCCGATCGGGAGAATCGGTCCGCGGAAGGGTTCGGTGCCGCTCACCAGCGAGATCGACTGCCCGTGGGCGTTGGCCCACGCGATCTCGCGGGCCACGTCGCCCACGCCGTTGGAGGCGGCGAGCGGCGCGATGGCCACGGTCGACAGGACGCCGAGCGCGCGCCCGCTGCCGTCCAGGAAAGCCGATCCGGAGTCACCGGGGATCCCGGGCGTCACCGTGTAGACGGTGTGCGACCAGCCGCCGCCGTCGTCCCCCAGCGAGGCGCCCTCCTTCGGGCTCAGCTGGGTGATGCCCTGGCGCAGCGACGAGTTGCCGTAGGAGACGACCCTGTCGCCGGCCCGGGTGCCGCCGGAGTCCAGGCCGGTCGGGCCGCCCCAGAACGGGATCGACGGGTTGACGCTTGCGACGTCGGCCGGATCGAGCCGGACGAGCGCGAGGTCGTTGTAGGCGCACGTGTCGGGGTCGCTCTCCCCCGCGGCCTGCATCGCCAGCCACGAGTTGTAGGCGAGCACGCCGGGCCGGGACGCGCCGTCGACCGTGACCGGCGTGCCCAGCGGCAGCGACTGCGATGTGCAGCCGTCGGTCTCCGTCGCCTGGCCGGTCGACGAGCAGTGCGCGGCCTGGCCGATGTACGTGCTGGTGGCGTCGGTGAAGATGAAGTTGGCCGTGCACTGGCCGCCCGCGGTGTCGGTCTGCACCCCGGGATGGATCGGCGCGCCGGCGGCCGGGGCCCAGGCCGACGCGGGCGCGGCGATGACCAGCGCGGTGACGGCGGTCACGGCGACCGTCGCGGCGATGGTGATGAGCTTCACGGTGTTCTCTCCTCCTACCGTTGGGAACGACTGCTCCAACGGGGCGCGGGGAGAGAACTTGCGGCGAGCTCAGGCGGACGATCGGCTCGCGGGGGTCCCGCGGGAACGTGCTGACCCCCGAGCCATCGGCCTTCCGCCGTGCAACCTTGATCCCTGATCCGGGGTATCTGCGAGGAGATGGCACCACGCAACGGGGAGACGGCGGCGCTCGCCGACCTGGCCGGGCAGGGCCTGGCCGAGGCGACGAGCCGCGTCGAGGAGCTCCACCGCGCCATCGCCGACCGCTCGTTCCGGGCGCCCGCCGCCGCGCCGGCGCGCGCCGTGCACGACACGATCGCCGAGACGATCTACGGCTCGGTCCGTGCGGGCGGCCGCCTCGCCGGCGCCGCCGCCGGACGGCTGGGCCCGCAGCGCGAGCTGTCGGCGTCGCCGCT
>JAOPZL010000264.1 GCA_025964175.1 Solirubrobacterales bacterium | reverse complement strand
GTGGCGACGAGACGCTGTCGACGCTGGATCTCTTCGGCCGCGACTTCGTCGTGCTCGCCGGCCCCGACGGGCACGAGTGGATCGCCGCCGCCCAGGTGGTGGCGGCGCGCCTCGGCGCGCCGCTGGCGGCCTATCGACTGGACGCCGACAGCGACCCCGCCGACCGCGGCAACCGCTTCGGCGACGCGTACGGGGTCACCCGCGACGGAGTCGTCCTCGTTCGGCCAGACGGCTTCGTGGGCTGGCGCAGCCGGGGCGCTCAGCCGCAGCCCGCCCGTGTTCTCGACGACGTCCTCCGATCGCTGCTGGGTCTCGAGCCCGCCGGCGACCGGTCCCCATCCATGACGAGTGGAGGTTGATCGCGCGATGAGCGTCCTACGTGCCGATGTTCTCGGATCCCTGCTGCGACCGGAGTACCTGCGCCGGGCGCGGGTCGACCGCGACGCTGGTCAGATCGACCAGGCGACCTTCAAGCAGATCGAGGATCGTGCCGTCGACCAGGCGGTGGCCCTGCAGGAGGGGGCGGGGCTGGACGTGATCACCGACGGGGAGATGCGCCGGGTCGGATTCGCCGACCAGCTCTGGGGAGCGATCAACGGCCTGGTCCACGTCGAGCAGCACGAGGCCGCGAGCGTCCCGTTCTACGGCGCGGAGCCCTCGGACGACCTCGCCTTCGCGGTCCCCGCACGCGTCGTGGAGCGCATCAGCCGCAAGCGGATGCTCACCGTCGAGGAGTTCGCCTATGTGCGCGGTCGCGCTCGCGTGCCCGTGAAGGTCACGCTGCCCAGCCCGATGATGCTGTTCCTGCTGTGGTCCAGCGAGCATTCCCGCCCGGCCTACCGCGACCCGTTCGAGCTGTTCGCCGACGGCGTGACGCTGATCCGTGAGGAGGCGGCGGCGCTGGCCGAGCTCGGCTGCCAGCACATCCAGATCGATGCGCCCGACCTGGGCCAGCTCGCCGATCCGGCCCAGCGCGAGGACTGGGAGGCGCGGGGAATCTCACCCGAGCGCGCGCTCTGCGAGGGCGTCGACATGATCAACGCGGTGGCCGACGTCCCCGGCGTCACGTTCTCCCTGCATCTGTGCAAGGGCAACTTCCGCAGCCGCTGGATCGCCAGCGGCGGCTACGAGGCGCTCTCCAAGCAGGTCTTCTCGCGCATCGGCAACTTCGACCGCGTGATGCTCGAGTACGACGACGAGCGGTCCGGCTCGTTCGAGCCCCTGCGCGACCTGCCCGATGACAAGATCGTCGTGCTCGGCCTCGTGTCGACCAAGCACGACACCGTCGAGGCACCCGAGGAGCTCGACGCCCGCGTGGCCGAGGCGGCCCGCTTCTTCCCGCGCGACCAGCTCGCCGTCTCCACCCAGTGCGGCTTCGCGTCGATCGCGGTCGGCAACGACATCAGCGAGGGCGCCCAGGAGCGCAAGCTGAACGCGGTCGCCGACCTGGCGGCGCGTACGTGGTCGTAGGGTTGGAGCGCGCTACCGATCGCTCAGCGTGATGCCGTACCGGCGATCGAGGTGCGCCGCGTGGTGGCGCAGCCACTCGGGCGCTCCGTCGGCCGCCCACCCCGCCCACAGCTCGGGGTAGGTCAGCCCGCGGATCGTCACGGACTGGTCGGCGAGGCGCTGCGCGAAGTCGGCGATCTCGGCGGACAGGAGGGCGAAGAGGTCGGCGAGCTGGCCGGGGTCGGTCGGGGTCCAGTGCAGGGCGACGAGGGTGGACTTCGCCGGTAGGCGGTCCTTGGCGATCGCGCTGTGGATCCCCAGCAGGTGGCGGATCAGCTCGTCCGCGTCGAGCGCGACGTACGCGAGCTCGCCGGAGCGCAGCGCTTCGACGGTGGCGACGAACCCCGGCGATACGGCGGCGGCCGACTTGTCGAGGTCGCGGCTGAGGTCGACCTCGTCCTGCTTGCGCCACGGCTCGATGACCTTGGAGTCGATGAGCACGGCCTGCTCCTCGTCGCGGAAGACGACGTCGAGGATCGGGGCGATCGAGGACTTGATGCCGTTGATGCGCAGGCGCTGCTCGAACCGCGGCGCCTGCAGCGTGACGCCGAGCAGCGGGTCGGCGAACGGGTGGTCGGCGAACGCGGCGAAGGAGTTGATCGCGATGCCGGCTGAGGACTCCGCCGAGCAGAACGGGATGAAGCCCTCCTTCGTCGGACGCAGCTCGTCGCTGCGACCGTCGCTGAGGTCCTGGAGCGCGGCGGTCTCGGCCTCCGGTGACAGGCCCGGCACGAGGACGTCCTCGACGGTGCGTCCGCCGCCCTTCGGAGGGAGGCCGGCGTCGACGATCCGCTGCTCCAGGCCCGCGATCGCCTTGCGCCGCAGCTCGAGCCGTCGGTTGAAGTAGTTCGGAACCGATGGGAGGAGGTCGGGCATCCCGGCGACGCTAGCGGACCCGCTTGCGCGCGCCCGTCCGATGGCGGGCAGATGCGTCGCTGCGTTTCCTTGCCTACGACCCGTCCGTGCTCAAGGTCGTGGCGCAAGGTCGACGATGTGGCCGAGCTGAAGAAGTAGGTGGTCCCGAGGGTGGGCGAGCACCCTCGGGACCGTGCACGGGAGTTTGAATTCCCGCGCACGACCAGCGTAGTACGGCTACGGCTACGGCTACGGCTGCGGCTGAAGGCCGCGCCGTACGGCGAGCGCGGAGATGCCGCCGCCCACGAAGGCCATCGCGTCGTCCACCATCGCGAGTCCCTCCTCGGGCAAGGTTTCCGCCGACTGCTTCCCCTCGCGGCCGAGGGAGTCCAGAGCGGCGATCGTCGCGGCGCCGACCATGCGGGGGAGGAGGTCGTCGGCCTCGAGCTCGAGGTCGACGGCGACCGCGGTGGCGATGATCTGCTCGGCCCGCTCCTGCAGGCCGCGCTCGAAGGTGCGCAGCGCCGGGTCGGACTCGACGATCGCACGCGTACAGCGACGGCGCTGCAGATCGTGGTCGTCGGCTTCGATGAACCCGCGGATCCAGTCGCGCAGGGCGTCGGCGACGGTCTGGCCCCGCTCGCGCGTGGCCAGACTGGTGGCGAGCGAGTCGAACGCGTTCGCGGAGTCGGAGAAGACGAGCTCCTCCTTCATCGGGAAGTACGCGGAGACGGTACGGGGCGCGACGTCCGCGGCATCGGCGATCTGCTTGATCGTCGTCTCGTGGAACCCGTGCTCGCTGAAGAGCTGCAGAGCGACGCGGGCGATCGTCTCGCGGGTGCGCTGCTTCTTGCGCTCACGCAGACCCGGCTCGCGTTCCTCCTCGTCCCGCGTTGGCTCGATGGCCGTCATGCAAAGGAGATGGTAGCAAAGTTGCAATCTGTGCAATTCCGCAACGATCGCGAACTTGCAACGACTGTGGTAATGTGCCGCACCGCCATGTCTGCCCTTCTTGCCTCCATCGCTCGTGCGCTGTCCGCCCATTGGAAGCGGGGCCTCGTCGGCCTCGTGGCCACGATCGTCGTGATCGGTGCCATCGCGGGAGCGGGTGGTGGCGCCTCGCAGGGCGACTTCGCGATCCCCGGCACCGAGTCGCAGAAGGCGCTCGACCTGCTCGAGGCCAAGCTTCCCGGCGCCGCGGGCGTGACCAGCCAGATCGTCTACACCACCAAGGACGGGAAGCTCACCGACGCGGGCAAGAAGCAGGCGATCACCGATTCGCTTGCCTCGGTGAAGAAGCTCAAGGACGTCGTCGGCGCCTCGGACCCGCTGGCTGCGGGCTCGATCTCCAAGGACGGGCGCACCGCCTTCTCAACGGTCCAGTACAGCGTCCAGTCCACGGACATCACCAAGGACCAGGGCAAGGCCTTCATCGACGCAGCGAAGACCGGCAATCAGGACGGCGTGCAGGTCCAGATGCGCGGTCAGGTGGTCGATCAGGGCAGCCAGGCGAGCGCGCCCGTCGGCGAGCTCGTCGGCATCTTCATCGCGATCATCCTGCTGACGCTGCTCTTCCGCTCGTGGGCGGCGATGCTCGTCACCCTCATCGGCGCGCTGGTCGGCGTGATGATCAGCCAGATCGTCCTGGCCGCGATCGCCCGCCCCCTCGGCCTTCCGGACTTCGCCGCGCAGCTCGCGATCATGCTCGGCCTCGGCGCCGGCATCGACTACTCGCTGCTGATCGTCAGTCGATTCAGAGAACAGCTCGTGGCGGGCGATGACGTCCCGCACGCGGCGGCGCGCGCCAACGCCACCTCCGGTGTCGCCGTGGTCGCCGCCGGCGTCATCGTCATGGTCGCCATCGCCGGCCTGCTGACCATCGGCATCCCGCTGATCGGCAAGCTGGGCATCGGCTCGGCCATCGCCGTCGCGGCGGTCGTCGTGTCCTCGGTCACGGTGCTGCCGATCTTCGCCGGCATGCTGGCCAAGTGGCTGCGGCCCAAGGACCCGAAGGTCACGGCGCCCTCGCCGGGCTTCGCGCGCTGGGGCGCCATGCTGACCCGTCGCCCGTGGTTCGCCGTGCTCGGCGGCGCCGCGGTGCTGATCATCATCGCGATCCCCTTCACCTCGATGCGCCTCGGCCAGCCCGACGACGGCAACCAGGCCTCGAACCTGACCCAGCGCAAGGCCTATGACCAGCTCAGCTCGGCGTTCGGCCCCGGCTTCAACGGACCGCTGCTCCTGGCCGTCGGCGCCAAGAGCGGCTCCGTCGACAAGGCGGCGACGGCCACGCTGATCGCCACCCTGAAGCAGACGAAGGACGTCAAGACGGTCGTCGGGCCGGCCATCAACAAGGCCGGCGACGCGGCGGTCATCTCCGTCATCCCCGACACCTCGCCGCAGGACGTCGCCACCAGCGACCTCGTCGACAACCTCCGCAGCGACGTGATCCCCGGCGCGATCAAGGGCTCCAACCTGAACGTCTACGTCGGCGGTCAGACTGCCGGCTTCGAGGACTTCTCGGCGAAGGTGTCCAGCCGACTGCCCGTGTTCATCGCGGTCGTCTGTGGCCTGTCGATCCTGCTGCTCATCGCGGTGTTCCGGTCGATCTGGGTGCCGCTGGCGTCGGCGGTCTTCAACCTGCTGTCGATCGGCGCGGCGTACGGCGTCATCACCCTCGTGTTCCAGAAGGGCTGGGGCGCGTCGCTCATCGGCGCCTCCGGCGACGTCCCGATCGTCTCGTTCATCCCGCTGATGATGTTCGCGATCCTCTTCGGGCTCTCGATGGACTACAACGTCTTCCTGCTGTCGCGCATCCGCGAGGCGTACTTCGAGGGCGACTCGCCCAAGGAGTCCGTGGTCCACGGCCTGTCGCGGATCGCGAAGGTCATCCTCACCGCCGGCCTGATCATGGCCTCGGTGTTCCTGGCCTTCGCGTCGGGCAGCGACGTGACGATCAAGATGTTCGGCATCGGGCTGGGCTCGGCGATCCTCGTCGACGTGCTGGTCGTCCGCATGGTCGTCTCGCCCGCGCTGATGACGCTGCTCGGTGAGAAGGCGTGGTGGATGCCCGCCTGGCTGGACAAGATCGTGCCGAACATCTCGCTCGAGGGCGGTCACGACGAGCGCGCCGACAAGCAGCGCGCGAAGACGGAAGTCCCGGCCTAGCGGATTGTGGGCGGGGGCCGCGTCGCCGCACGTTGCGGCACGTCGCGCCCCGCCCCGCCTACCGCGGCTCGCGGCGGTGTGCGGAGCGGTCGCTCAGCTCACACACGAGCAGCAGCGGGACCGCCACGAACAGCAGGAGGATGAGGATGATGGCCACGCCCGCTTCATCGGACGCAGCCATGGTTCTTTGAGCGGACCGGACGCCCGTGCGGCGCTCAGCCGAACGCGTTCAACCCGGTGAGCGCCCGGCCCATCACCAGCGCGTGCACCTCGTGGGTGCCCTCGTAGGTCAGGACGGTCTCCAGGTTGGAGGCGTGGCGCATCACCGGGTACTCGAGCGTGATCCCGTTCGCGCCGAGGATCGTGCGGGCCATCCGGGCGACCTCCAGAGCCGAGGAGACGTTGGAGTACTTGCCCAGCGACACGTGCTCGGGCTTCAGCGTCCCGGCCTCCTTCATGCGCCCCAGCCGCAGCGCCAGCAGCTGGCCCTGCGCGACCCGCGACGCCATCTCGGCGAGCTTGCCCTGCGTCAGCTGGAACGCGCCGATCGGCTGATCGAACTGGATGCGCGTGCGCGAGTACTCCACCGCCGACTCCAGGCAGGCGCGCGCCGCGCCCGTCACGCCGAAGACGATCCCCAGGCGCGCTTCGCCCAGGACCGTCAGCGGCGCCCCCAGGCCGCGCGCGCCCGGCAGCATCGCCGACTCCGGCAGCCGGACGTCTTCCAGCAGCAGCTCGCTCGTCACCGACGCGCGCAGCGACAGCTTGTGGTGGATGTCCTGGGTGGCGAAGCCCGGCGTGTCGGTCGGGACCACGAACCCGCGGATGCCGTCGTCGGTCTTGGCCCACACGATCGCGACGTCGGCGATCGACCCGTTGGTGATCCACATCTTGGTGCCGTTCAGCACCCAGTCGCCGCCGTCGCGTCGCGCGGTCGTGCGCATCGAGCCCGGGTCCGAACCGGCGTCCGGCTCGGTCAGGCCGAAGCAGCCGACGGCCTCGCCGGCCGCCATCCGCGGCAGCCACTCCTGCTTCTGCTCCTCCGAGCCGAAGCGGTGGATGGGGAACATCGCCAGGGAGCCCTGCACGGACACCAGCGACCGCAGACCCGTGTCCCCGGCCTCGAGCTCGGCGCAGACCAGGCCGTACGCGGTCGGCGACGCACCGGCGCAGCCGTAGCCGTCCAGGTGCATTCCCAGCAGGCCCAGCTTCCCGACCTGCGGCGCCAGCTCACGCGGCAGTGTGCCCGCCTCGAACCACTCGGCGACGTTCGGCAGCAGCTCCTTGCGCACGAAATCGCGGGTCGTGTCGCGGACCAGGCGCTCCTCGTCGAGCAGCTCGGCGTCGAGGCCGAGGAGGTCGGTGGGGGAGAGCGTCGGCTCGCGCATCGCGGTGGTGTTCATCGTTCGTCTCCGGGCTTGCGCATCGGTCGGTCTAGGCGAGGTGTCCGCCGACGCGGCGCTTGCCGGTCAGCAGGTTGCGGGCGATGGTGCGGCGCTGGATCTCGTCGGTGCCCTCGAAGATGCGCCACAGGCGCGCCTCGCGGTACCAGCGCTCGATCGGCAGCTCCCGCGTGTAGCCCATGCCGCCGTGGATCTGCATGACGCGGTCGACGACGCGGTTGGCCATCGTCGCCCCGCTGAGCTTGGCCATCGCCGAGTTGTGACGGGCGTCGCGACCCTCCTGCACCGTCCAGGCGGCGAGCAGCACGAGGTAGCGCGCGGCCTCCAGGTCCAGCTCGCTGTCGGCGATCATCCACTGGATCGCCTGATGATCGCCGATGGGAACGCCGAACGTCTCCCGCTGGTTGGCGTACTCGATGGCCATGCCCAGCAGCCGCTCGGCGGCCCCGACCGCGCGCGACGGGATCACGTAGCGGCCGCGGCCGATCCACTCCATCGCGAGCTTGAACCCCGCGCCGACCTCGCCCAGGACGTTCGCGTTGGGGACGCGCACGTCGACGAAGCCCATCGACGCGGGCGTCGACGGCCCCATCGTCTCGATCGGGTCCGAGGTCCAGCCCATGTCGCGGTCGACGAGGAACGCGGTGAAGCCGCCGCGGGCGCCGAGCTCGGGGTCGGTCACCGCGATGACGATCGAGAAGTCGGCCTCGACGCCCTTCGTGATGAACGTCTTCTCCCCGTTGAGCACCCAGTCGTCGCCGTCTCGGCGGGCGCGCATGCGGATCGCCGTGAGATCGGAGCCGGCGTTGGGCTCGGTGACGGCGAAGCAGGAGATGCGGTCGCCCTCGATCGTCGGCTTGAGGTACTCGTCCTGCTGGGCCTGCGTCGCGTGGAAGAGGATGTTGTCGGCCTCGCCGCCGAACTGGAAGGGGACGAACGTGCGCCCGACCTCGGTCCAGACGAGCGACTGCGTGACCGCGGGCAGGTCCGCGCCCCCGTAGGACGCGGGCGTGCCGATGCCCCAGAAGCCGAAGTCGCGGGCCTGGTTCTGCAGCGCGCGCAGCTCCTGCGGCTTGATGCCCTTCTCGCCGCGGCGCTCGCGCTGGAGCACCTCGGACTCCAGCGGCATGACCTCCTTGGCCACGAAGGAGCGGGCGGTGTCGCGGATGGCGCGCTGCTCGTCGGTGAGGGAGAAGTCCATGAGGAGCTGACCTCGGGTTCGGGGACGGGACGTGGACCATAGGCTCGCCCGGGGATGCCGAGTCGGTCGATCGCGCCACGCCGCCCCGGCTGCTGGAGCGCTTCCTGGCGGGCGTGGCGGCGAATGCGCCCGAGCCCGCGAGCTACGCGACGGCCTGCCCCTCGGACACGTACCGCTCGACCCACTCGCGCGAGCGGCCGCCGGACTGGCGCTGCAGCGGCGGATCGGGAAGCTCGAGGGCGCGCGCGGCCGGGATCTCGAGGAATTCGAGGGTACGGCGCAGCGTGTCGTCCCAGGTCTCCACGAGCTCCTCGTAGATGATCGTGAACGGATCGACGCCGGAGGCGGCGAAGAGCGACGACCAGCGATCCTCGTGCTCGGTCAGGTAGCGGACGAGCCGCTCGATCGCGCCCCGGTGGTAGACGGGAGCACCGTTGGCCGTCGCCGTCTCGACCCCGTGGCGCCACGTCTGGGTCTGGATCGCCGTCCACAGCGAGACGGCCTGCTCGACCTTGCCCAGGCGCACGACGCGTACGAAGCGGGCCCCGGGGAACGCGGACTCCAGGACGCCGAGATCGTCCTCCGCGTCGTAGTGCCCGGTCTCGCGCAGGCGTGAGGCGAACTCGCCCAGGTAGCCCCACATCATCTTGGCCGCGAAGACGCCGTTGGGCGTCGTCCCCTCGAAGCGGGCCCACGCCAGGTAGTCGAGGTAGCTCTCCGCGCGCGTGAGCTCCGGGGCGGGTTCCTGGTCGACTCGGGGCAGCAGTGCCTCCAGTTCGGGGTCCAGGATGTCGAAGTACTCCTGTGGTTGACGTGGCAGATCCGTGCCGCGCAGGGCCTCGAAGTACTCGGCCGGTCGTCCGGCGACGCCGGTTGCCGCGAGCGCCTCGCAGAAGAGGGTGGAGCCACTACGGGGAGTGGCGCACACGAAGTACGGGTGCGTCGATTCCATGGTGTTCTCCATGTTATCTATCAGACTAGTATGGATTGCTACCTTTTGACAGGGACTCGCATGACCACGCCTATGCCCAACATCCTCTATCTCCACTCACACGACACGGGTCGTCACGTCCAGCCCTACGGCCACGCGGTCCAGACGCCGAACATCCAGCGGCTCGCGGAACAGGGTGTGCTCTTCCGCCAGGCGTTCTGCACGGTGCCCGCCTGCTCGGGCAGCCGCTCGGCCCTGCTGACCGGCCAGCACGCCCATTCCAACGGGATGCTCGGGCTCGCCCACCGCGGTTGGTCGCTCAACGACCCGACCCGCCACATCGTGCAGACGCTGGGCGCCGAGGGGTACTGGAGCGGCCTGATCGGCGAGCAGCACGTCAGCGAGGATCTCGGGATCCTCGGCTACGACGTCGTCGCCGATCTCGCCGACCACCACGCCGACACGGTCGTCCCCGCCTTCGCCGACCTCCTCGCCCAGCGCCCGGAGGACCGCCCGTTCTTCCTGTCGGTCGGCTTCGTCGAGACCCACCGCGACTTCCGCGAGCCCGTCTGTGCCAGCGACGCGCTCTACGGCCTGCCGCCCGCCAACCTCCCCGACACGCCCGACACGCGCCGCGACATGGCCGCCTTCAAGGCGAGTGCGCGCAAGCTCGACCAGGGCGTCGGCGGCGTCCTCGAGGTGCTGGAGGCGGCCGGTCTGGCGGACGACACGCTCGTCATCTTCACCACCGATCACGGCCTCGCCTTCCCGGGCGCGAAGGCGACGCTGACCGACCGGGGCCTCGGCGTCCTGCTGATCATGCGCGGCCCGGGCGGCTTCGCCGGGGGCACGGTGCAGGACGCGCTGGTCACCCATCTCGACCTGTACCCGACGATCTGCGAGCTCGCCGGGATCGACGCGCCGGACTGGCTGCAGGGCCGTTCGCTGCTGCCGCTGGCCCAGCGTCACGTCGCGCACCTGCACGAGGCGGTCTTCGGCGAGCTGACCTTCCACGCCGCCTACGAGCCGCAGCGTTCGGTGCGCACACGGCGCTGGAAGTACATCCGGCGCTTCGGCGACACCGCCCACCCGATCCTGGCCAACACCGACGACAGCCCGAGCAAGGACCTGCTCGTGCAGAACGGCTGGGCGCAGGGACCGGTGGCGCAGGAGCAGCTCTACGACCTCCTCTTCGATCCCAACGAGGCCGCCAACGTCGCGGCCGATCGGGCGAACGAGGGCGTGCTGCTCGAGCTGCGCGACCGCCTGCAGGCGTGGATGAGCGAGACCGGCGACCCGCTCCTGCACGGCCCCGTCGCCGCCCCGCCCGGCGCGATCGTCAACGCGCCGACCGACGTCTCCGCCGACACCCCGGGGTCGATCACCGAAGCACCCGCGACCGTCGCGTAGCGGATCTCAGCCGGCTTCGGCGCGCACCTTCAGCGCTTCGGCCGCATCGCCGACGAGCACCTGGCGGACCTTGTCGACCACCGGCCCGCGCAGCAGCATCCCCAGCATCCGGCCGGGATCGACCTCCAGCGCGTACGTCGCCCGCGTGCGCCCCTCGCCCAGGTCGACGAAGCTCCAGCCGCCCTTCAGCGACTTCAGCTCGCCCCTCTGCTGCTCGACGTGGATGGCGGTCGGCGCGTCGTAGGAGAAGCGCAACCGCGACTTCACCGTCTTGACCGAGGCGTCGGAGACGGTCTCGACGATCATCGGCCGCCCCTCGCCGTCGCGCTCCAGGACGTCGACGGACTGCAGCGACTTCTGCCAGTCCGGCGCGCGCTCGAGATCGGCGGCGATGGCGTAGCAGCGGTCGACGGGCGCGTCGACGTCGACGCTGCGCTCTGCGATGAGGGTCCCCATCGGCCGAGCATATGTCGCGACGGTTGCGCTCAGCAGATCGGCCGCCGCGGCTGACCGGGCTCCAGCGCGCCCGATGCGCGGCCCAGCGCGTGGCGGAGGTCCTCGATGAGCTGGTCGATCATGTCGCGCGAGATCGACTCGCGCACGACCATCCGCAGCACGGCGACGTCCTGCGCGTTGGCCGGCAGCCGGTAGGCCGGGACGATCCAGCCCGTCTCGCGGATCCGCGCCGAGAGCTCGAAGACGTCGCGCTTGGCGCCGTCCTTCAGCGCGACGGCGATGACGGGCATGAAGGTCTCCTCGCCGATCATCTCGAACGCGTCGAGGTTGCGCAGCTCGGCGCGCAGCGCCTTGGCGTTGGCGTCGATGGCCGCCATCACCTCGCCGTAGCCCGAACGCCCCAGGCGCAGGAAGTTGTAGTACTGCAGCACGACGCCCTGGCTGGCCTGGGAGAAGTTCAGCGAGAAGGTCGGGGCGTCGCCGCCGAGGTAGGTGATGTGGAAGACGAGCGAGTCGTCGACGTCGGACTCGTCGCGGAACAGCACCGTGCCCATGCCCGGGTAGACGAGCCCGAACTTGTGGTTGGAGATGTTGATCGACTTCACGCGCTCCAGGCGGAAGTCCCAGGCCAGCTCGGGCACGAGGAACGGGGCGACGAAGCCCCCGCTGGCCGCGTCGACGTGGATCGGCACCTCGTAGGGCAGCGAGCGCAGCATCTCGTCGATGCCGGCGACGTCGTCGACCTCGCCGGTGAACGTGTTGCCGAGGATCGCGCCGACGGCGACCGTGTTCTCGTCGACGAGCGCCTTGACCCGCTCCGCGTCGAGCACGTAGCGGCCGGGCTCCGGCGGCACCTGGCGCAGCTCCATGTCGAAGTACACCGCGGCCTTCTCCCAGCACGTGTGCACGAGCCCGCTGCACACGATGTTCGGCGTCCCCTTCCCGCCGCGCTTGCGCCACGCCGCGCGGTGGGCGACGAGCCCGAGCATGATCGCCTCCGACGAGCCGACCGTCGCGGTGCCGACCGGGGTGCAGTCGGCGGGCGCGTTGAGCAGGGAGCCGAGCATCGCGCAGACGCGCCGGTGGATGACCTCGGTGCGGGGATACTCGTCCTTGTCCACGAGGTTCTTGTCGAGCACCTCCTTGGCCAGCTGGTCGGCCTCGGGCTCCATCCACGTCGTGACGAAGCTCGCCAGGTTCTGCTTGGGGTTGCCGTCCAGCGCGAGCTCGTCGGAGACGAGCTGGTAGGCGGCGCGCGCGGGCATCGGACCGGCCGGGACCTCGAACTTCGGGATCCCGTCGGTGGAGTAGCGGGCCGCGTAGCTGAGCTGGAGCTCGTCGCCGACGTCGCGCAGGTTTCGCATGGCCGCAACCTAAACGCTGCCCCCGTGCAGGCGGGCCGGTGAACCGATTAGTTCATGGAGGGGTCGTCGGGCATCCGCGCGACGAGGGCGTACTGCCCGCCGAGCTCCTCCAGCGCGATGCGCCACAGGTTCTCGGCGTCGTCGTCGAACGGATCGCCGGCGTCCAGCGGCGCGATGATCCAGTCCTGGCGCTCCAGCTCGGAGTCCAGCTGCCCCGGTCCCCAGCCGCTGTGCCCGAGGAACGCACGCAGCCTGCGGGTGCGATCGGGCAGCGACTCCAGCGGCGAGCCGTCGGTCACGAGCCCGATGTCGTCGGTGACCATGAGCGACTCACCGGGCTCGGAGAAGTCGGCGAGCAGGACGATGTCCTCGGGCTGCACGGGACCGCCGATCCACAGGCGCGAGCCATCGTCCAGCGCCGGCTCCAGCTCGGGCACCGCGTCGACGGCCTCCAGCGGCGAGGGGCGGTTGAGCACGAGGCCCAGCGCGCCGTCGTTGCCGTGGGCGCAGATGAGCACGACCGTCCGCCGGAAGTTCGGGTCGTTCAACGTCGGAGTGGCGATCAGGAGGCGACCGCGTAGCGATTCGCTCATACGCCCAGTCTGGCGCGTGCATCGCGAACCGCGGCGCGCGCCTCGTCGCCGTCCGTCCCCAGGCCGCGCAGGAGGTCGACGGCGGTCGAGCGGATCTGGCCGACGATCACGCTGGCCGACAGGTTGGCGGTCACCTCCAGCGCGGCGGTCGAGCGCGCGGCCGCCCGCAGCGCCGCCTCCTCGGTCCGGCGCGGGCCCTTCTGGTCGGCGAGCTCGTCGCGCAGCGCGCGGACCGCCTCGGCCAGGTCGCGGACCGCCTCGATCGCGAGCTCGGGGACGTGCTCGTCCAGCTCGACGGCGCGGATCGCCCCCCGCGCGAGCACGCGCGTGTTGCGGATCGCGTTGTCGACACCGGCCACTGCCGTGTCGTAGGGCCGCAGCTGCACGCGCGAGCGACGGCGCGAGATCGACATCGAGATCGTCTCGTGGCCCACGTCGACCGCCTCGCGGAAGCGCCCCTCGGCGGCGTCGATCCCGCGGGCGCGGCCCAGAGCGGCGCCGGCGGCGGCCCGGTCGCGGTTCTCCAGCGCCTCGGCGACGTCGTCCAGGGCCGCGGCCAGCTCGGTCAGCAGCGGGTCGGCCTCGCCGCGGACGAGCCGCACCGGGTCGGTGGGGACGACGGCGTTGACGAGCAGGGCGAAGGCGCTGCCGATCAGCGCGTCCAGCCAGCGCGACGGGTCGATGCCGTTGGTCGGCACCTGCACGGTCGCGACGAGCACCGCCGAGACCGCGCACTGGTTGACCAGCAGCGTGCCGCCGCCGACCAGCACCGCCGCGCCCATCGCCAGCGCGACGATGACGGTGATCTGCCACCAGCCGGTGCCGATCTCGAAGACGAGGAGGTCGCCGACGCCGATGCCCAGCGCGACGCCGACCGCGAGCTCGGCCGCGCGGCGACCGCGCTGGCCGAAGGTCAGGCCCAGGGTGAGGATGGCGGCGACGGGCGCGAAGAACGGCGAGCTGTGGCCGACGACGTGGCGGGCCGTGAACCAGGCGAGGCCGGCGGCCAGCGCACACTGCAGGATCGTGAACCAGGTCCGCCGCAGCCGCCGCAGCCGCACCTCCAGCGAATCGCGGGAGCGTCGGGTCGCCACCCCGACGAAGCCGTCGGGCGATTCGCGCAGCTCCTCTCGCATCGATGCCACGCAGGCACGGTACCCGGGCGCCGGTCAGCGACGCACCGGGGCGATGCGCCGCGCCATCGCCACCGCGATCGCCATCACCCCGAGCCCGGCGACCAGGTAGGCCAGCCGCGGCGACCACACGGCGGTGAGCAGCCCGCCGAGCAGGAAGCCGATGCCGGGCGCCGCCGCGGCGGCCGACTCCAGCAGCCCGACGACGCGCGCCTGCAGCGCGTCGGGCAGCGCCTCCTGGACCGCGGTCAGCACCGACACCCACTGCACGCCGTTGCCCGCGCCGCCGACGATCGAGGCGACGCACGCCAGGGCGATCGTCGGCGAGACGGCCAGCCCGACGTACCCGACGCCGACCAGCAGGGTGGAGCCGACGACGAGCGTGCGGGTGGAGTGGTCGCGCAGCCGGGAGAACAACGCCGAGCCGATCACGAGCCCGGCGCCCCACGCGGAGAGCAGGACGCCGTAGCCGATGTCGCCCGCGTCGAGGGTGTCCTTGGCGTAGACGACCTCGATCGGGATCACGAGGAAGAAGAAGACGAAGGCGAAGGTCTGGGCGACGATGAGGGTGCGGATCGGCTCGCGGCGCACGGCGCCCAGTCCCGTGCGCACGCGGGCGCTCCAGCCGGCGTCGTCGTCGTCGTCGGAGGTCGCGGCGGGGAGGTTGCGCCCAAGGGCGAGGAGCACGGCGATGATCGCGAACGAGCCCGCATCGACCCAGAGCGCGGCCGAGGCGCCGGCCACGCCGACGAGCAGCCCGGCCGCCGCCGGGCCCGCGGCCGACGCGACGGCGAACGCCCCGTTCAGCAGCGCGTTCCCGCGCCGCAGCGCCCCGTGCGGGTTGAGGATCACGGCGACCGCGCCGCGCGAGAGGCCGCGGCCGGTCAGCGCGCACGTGCCGTCGACGAGCGCCAGGACGAGCACGATCGCCAGCGAGAACGTGTGGGCCGCCGAGACCGCGAGCGCGGCGAACGCGGCCGCCTCGATGGCGTAGAGCAGGGGCAGGGAACGGCTCACCGGGCGGCGATCGAGGCGGGCGGTCAGCCACGGTGCGATGAACGCCGGGATGAAGCGCGAGCACACGAACAATGCCGCGGTGGCCAGGGCCGAGCCCGTTCCGTCAAGCACCAGGATCGCCAACGCGACGACGCCGAGGTTGTCTCCCAGCTCGTTGACTGCGTAGGAGAGGGCGAGACGACGAAAGCCCGGAACGGTCAGCGGGGATCGTTCCATCTTCAAGACGGCGGCCACACTATCGGCTGTGGCACTCAACTTCTGCGCCGAAGGCGCCGATAAGCGGGACGGTGCGTCGTCAAGTGATCATGGTCGGTCAGCTGTCGCTGCTTGGTATCGCGGTGACAGCGGCAGCTGCGACCTCGCAGGACAGCGACTGGGAGCCCATCGGCCTGGTGGTGCTGCTGGCCGTCCTGGCGATGGTCAGCGACGCCCTGACGATCGAGACCAAGGGCCAGCGGCTCTCCGGGTCGTTCATCGCCCTCGTGCTCGCCATGGCCTTCCTCGGGCCCGCGCCGGCGGTCGCCATCGCGCTGATGACGATCTGCGTCGACACGGTGCGCACGCGCCCGCCGCTGCAGTACGCGCTCAACAACGCGGCGACCTACGCCGTCTTCCCACTGATCGGCGGCCTCATCGCCCGCGGCGCCGTCTCGGCCGGCGTACCGGTCCACGACGTCGCCTACGGCTTCGTCGTCTTCGGCATCTACGTCTTCACCAACCTCCTGAACTTCGCGCTCATCGCGATCGGGTTCCGCCTCATCGTCGGCCACTCGGTCGTCGGCCAGGTGCGCCGCATCCTCGTGCCGCTGCTGCCCTCGGAGGGTGCGGCGGCCACGCTCGTGCTCGCGTTCTCGCTGGCCTACGTCTTCCTCGGCCTCGGCGCGCTCGCCGTCGCGGTGATCGCCCTGATCGCCTTCCAGTTCCTCACCCGCGCGCTGCTGCTCTCCCAGGATCGCGCCGAGGAGCTCGAGTCGCGGACCACCGAGCTGGCGTCGCTGCAGGTCGGCGTGCTCGCCGCGCTCGTGCAGACGCTGTCGCTGCGCGACAAGATGACCGCACGCCACTCGGCCGCGGTCGCTCGCTACTCGCGCGCGATCGCCCGCGCCATCGGGAGCAGCGAGGAGCAGCAGGAGCTCGTGCACACCGCGGGCCTGCTGCACGACATCGGCAAGTTCATCTTCCCCGATCGCATCCTGTTCGCCGATCGCCGTCTGAGCGAAGAGGACTGGGAGATCGTCAAGCGCCATCCGGCCCAAGGCGCCCGCGTGGTCGGAAAGGTCGCCGGATACGGACCGGTCGCGGAGATCATCCGCTGCCACCACGAGCGCATCGACGGCAAGGGCTATCCGCGCGGTCTGGGCGGCGAGGAGATCCCGCTCCTCTCGCGCATGATCTCCATCGCGGACACCTACGACGTCATGACCGCGCGCGACTCCTATCGCGACCCCGTCTCGCAGGACGAGGCGATCACGGAGCTGCGACGCGTCTCCGGAACCCAGCTCGACGGTGAGCTGGTAGAGGTCTTCATCCGCCTGCTGCAGGAGTCCGGCGTGGGCTTCCAGCACACCACGGATGCGGACTTCGAAGCCGAGCTGAACATCGACGCGCGAGCCCGCGCGTTCGCCGGCTGACCGGTCAGCGCATCATCGAACATCCGTCCAGATTGCGCAAAGCGATCTAAAGGTCTTGTTTGCGTCTGACCGCGCGAGATGCGAAAGTACCGATTGCTTGAGCAGTAGGCAGCACGAAACGGACGCTGCAACGTCCGCTCCGTGTACATAATGCTGATGGGTACTTGTCATCGTGACGCCGCAGGGGCCTGCGGCGGAAAGGAGCGCCACGATGGGCTACAAGATGTAGAGCATCTGCCCACGGGCAGATCACCTTGAGGGCGTCCCATCGGGGCGTCCTCTTCGTTTATCGGTCGGAACGGCGCCGCGACTGAAGCCTGCAAGAGATCTTTCGACGGATGTTCGACTGACCGGGGAATGGAGGGGACGATCCCGAATCGCATCGAGACCGAGCTGGAACGACTCACGGGCGCTCCGGGCGGGCGGATCGGTGCACCACTCCACGCGGTCGCGCTCCTCACGCGCGCCGCCGGAGGGCTCGAGCCGCTCGCCAACGATGCCCTCGGGGTTCGTCGCCACCGGGCCGCCGCCCGCGCGGTCGCGGCGACCGCGCTGGCGACCGCGGCGTCGGTGCACGGCGCCTT
>JAOPZL010000259.1 GCA_025964175.1 Solirubrobacterales bacterium | reverse complement strand
GGTTGGCCTGGAAGTCGCGCACGAGGCGGCGGCCGGTCATGCGCGGTGAGGGCGGGTCCTCGGCCGCGATCCGCCGCAGCGCCAGCGCCATGAACGCGCCCGACTGCTCCCACGACGGCCACGCGCGCGCGGTCGCCAGCGCGCTGACGCGCAACTGGTGCAGGTAGGCGCGATCGCGCGCCAGCAGGTCCAGCGCGCGCGCCGTCCCGCGCGGGTCGTCCCAGTCCACGACGAGGCCGTTGACGCCGTGGCGCACGTACTCCTCGTGGCCGGTGACCGGACCGACCACGCAGGTCGCGCCCATGTGGAAGCCCTCCAGAGGCGGCCCGAACATCCCCTCCACGCGCGACAGCTTCAGCACCACGTCGTGCTCGGCGTACAGCCGGGCCATCTCGGCGTGGGGCACCGCGCGGATGACGTGGTCGGCGCCGGGCGGGATGTCGCTCTCGCGGTCGGGAGTGACCAGCGTCACGACCCGCTCCTCGTTCATCTGCGAGGTCGCGGCCAGCGCCTCGGGGATGCCCTTGAAGGCGATCGTCGCGGAGCCCTCGACGAGGATCCGCAGCGGGCCGTTCAGCGCGACCGGCGGCGCGGCCGGAGACGCGAAGACGTCCTTGGCGATCCCGTTGCGCACCAGCAGCGCACGGTTGCCCGGCTGCAGCCCCTCCAGCGCGCGGGCGATCCAGCGCGCCTCGGTGATGAACCGGACCGGCAGGTCGAGGGTCAGCGCGGCGGCCATCCGCTCGGGCTCCTCGGGCAGGTAGAAGCGGTCCTCGAGCGACTGGACGAACGAGGCGTAGCGCGCGGCGTCCAGCTCGAAGAGCGAGTCCGCCGTCTCCCACCAGGTCGAGAGCGCGACGTCGAAGCGCATCGCGGCGGCGTCGGCGAGCGGCACGACGTGGAGGTGCTCCAGGCCGCGGAACGCCCAGTCGGGCTGGGCCTGCTCGGCCGTCAGCACGAGCGAGACGTCGAACCCGTGATGGCGCGCGAGCTGGGAGGCGTGCTCGACGACCACGCCGACCCCGCCGGAGAGCTGAAGGTCCTGGGTGAGGAAGGCGACGCGCATCGGGCCGGGTTACTGTACGGCGCGCCCATGCGCCACCCCCGCTTCGGCGATCCCATCCGCGTCGCCTTCGTCGGCCAGGAGACCTACTTCGCGCAGTGCGCGCTGCACGAGCCGACCCCGACCCACCCACCCCTGCGCCCGCGGTTCTTCGACTTCCGCGCCGGCGTGGGACACGACGCGGGCGCGCTGCGCGACGCGCTGGAGGACTGGGGCGCGCACGTCGTCGTCGTCTTCCGCCCCGAGATCATCGAGCCCGGCGCGTTCCACGGGCTGCGCGCGGCGACGCTCGGCTTCGTCACCGAGCCGCTGAAGCGAACCGGCGGGGACGAGCACCCCGACCTGGACTGGCGTGAGTCCGAGCTCGCGCTGACCGACGCCTCGAACTTCGATCGGATCGTCGCCTTCGACCCGCACGTCGCCGGCACCGCCGATCGCCACGCGCCGATCTGGCGGTCGCTGCCGCTGCCCGTCGACGACCGCATCTACGCGCCGGTCGTGCCCAGCGCGCCCAAGCCGCGCATCCTCTTCATCGGGTACTCGACCGACCACCGCGAGCGGTTCCTCATCAACGCCAAGCACGAGTACGACGTCCTGCACTACGCACACGGGCTGCACGGCGCGGAGCTGCGCGAGGTCTTCACGAGCACCGACGTCGCGCTGAACCTGCACGGCGAGCCGTACCCGTCGTTCGAGAACCGCGTGCTGCTGCACCTCGCCGCCGGCCACCTCGTGATCTCCGAGCCGCTGGATCCGACCCACGGCCTGGAGGCGGGGATCGACTTCCTGGAGATCCGGCGCCCCGACGAGCTGATGACGCTCCTTTACCAGCTGACGCGCCGCCCGGAGAGCTTCGAGCGCGTCCGCCATCGCGGCCGCGCGAAGGCCGACGACTACCGCGCCAGCCGGATGTGGCCGCGGGTGATCGGCGATCTGCTCGCCGACCTGCGCGCGTTCGGCAGCGATCGGGCGGCGGGCGCGGGCGCCGCCCCCGCGTAGCGCCGGAAGTTGCCCGGGTTGATCTGTGGCCGGTTGCGCCGGGACGGCACGCCGGGGTAGGAGCGGTACAGCCACTGGTCGAAGAACGCGTCCCAGCGCGAGGCGCTCAGGTCCGGGGTCAGGCGCTTGACCAGCGCGATGTAGTCGGCGGTGGAGGCGTTCGCGTAGGCGTGCTCGGTCAGCCACGTGCGCTGGATGGTGCGAAAGCGCGAGTCGCCGACGATCTCGCGGATCGCCTCCAGGACCATCGCGCCGCGGACGTACATGGCGTTGAAGTCGAACAGGTTGGCCGCCTGCGGCGGGTTGGCGGTCGGGACCGCGTAGAAGTCGCGAACGGCCTTCGCGGGAGCGAACATCGCGTACCGACGGGCGAAAAGCTCGCGCGCCGGGATTCCGTCGCCATGACGTTCCAGCCACAACCAGGACGACAGCTCCGCGTTGCCCTCGCTCAGCCAGACGTCACGCCACTGGGAGGGAGTGACGCTGTTGCCGAACCACTGGTGGGCGTTCTCGTGGGCGATCGTGCCGGCGTCGGGCCCGGTCGACGTCGGCTTGGGCGCCAAGGCGTACGTCGGCTTGGTCGCGGTCTCCAGCGCGTAGCCGACGTCGACGCGGGGCACGACGCCGCCGGCGCTGTGGAAGGGGTAGGGCACCCCGTAGTACCGGGCCAGGAAGTTCAGCATCGCGGGCGTGCGGGCGAGGCGGCGGGTGATCGCCCGGCGGTGGACGAGCGTGCGGTCGACCGCGAGGACGAGCGGCCGCGTCGGGTCGTCGGGTCGTGACCCGCGCTGGTCGAAGTGGCCGATGCTGACCGATGCCAGGTACGGCGCGATCGGGTGGTTCTCGACGAGCCTCGTCGTCGTCCAGCCGCCGGCGGTGCTGCGCGCGGTCGCGTCGCCGGTGCCGACGACCTGCCACCCAGCGGGGGTGCGGAGCGTGATCGCGAACGTCGCCTTGTCGTCGAGCACGTCGTTGACGGGGAACCACCCGCGCGCGCCGATGGGCTCCGACACCACCGAGGCGCCGAAGCGCGGGTCGGAGATCCAGCCTTCTCGCGAGCCGTCGGGGTCGATGACGGGGCGCGGCCTGCCGCCGTAGGTCACCGCGACCGAGAACGTCGCGCCCGTGGCCAGCGGCGCGGCCGGCGTGACGACGAGCTTCTTCGCCCGGGCGGGCTGGTCGAAGAAGGCGGCGGGTGCCCCGTCGACGGTCACGGCGGTGGCGCGCAGGTGCTCGAGGTCGAGGCTGAAGCTCGAGAGGTCCTGCGTCGCGGTCGCGGTCATCGTCGCCGTCCCCGCCAGCTGCTGCGTGCGCACGCGGTAGCGGAGGTCCAGCGCGTAGCCCTGGGCGTCGTAGCCGCCGTTGCCGATCTCCGGGAAGAGCGCATCGTGCCCCCGCTGCGCACCGGGGCTCGGGGACTGTGCGGACGCGGGCGCCGCGCTTGACGCGAGCAGCAGGATCAGCGCCCCGACGGCACCCAGCGGAAGGCGGAGCATCTCCGCGACGCTACCGGGCGGACGCGACGGTGCGCTACCAGGGAACGGCGACGTCCGGTTCGGCGACCAGGACGAGCTCGTGGTCGTCGTACAGGCCGATGGTGATCCAGTAGCGGGCCCCGGGCTGCGGGCGGGCCGGGCCGGTGGTCACGACGCCGTCGGTGTACGGCGGATCGGCCTCCTCTACCTCGCCGTAGCCCCCGCCGCCGAAGAGCCAGAGGTTCCCCGCGTCGTCGGTCGCCTCCGCCCATGGCGCCCAGCCCCGGCGCACGACGGGATCGAGGCGGTAGTGCACCCGGAATCCGTGGGGCGTCGCCGCCAGCCCGATGATCTGCAGGTCATGGCCCGGCAGCGGATGACGCGGCATGCGCAAGACGTGGAAGGGCACCGGGACTTCTCGGTCGTCGAACGTCGAGAGCGTCGAGGACAGGGTGGGTGAGAGTGTTGTGCTACCTATAGTGTTCATCCATCACTCAATGTCCGTGGTTGGGTCGCCAATGTATGTCACGGGTGAGCGGTTCGCCAAGTCCTTCGGCGTCAAACGATCGTCCGGAATCCCGTTCGGTGAGATAGCCGCGCGCGCAGGATCCGGCGACCGATCACGGGACACCGACCCAGCGCCTTCTCCCGACCAGGGGCCGCCTCACGCGCGGGTACGCTCTGCGCGTGCCGCCCGTCCCGCCCGCGGTCGCCGTCGACGGCGTCTCGAAGACCTTCCGCCTGCCGCATGAGCGGGTGCACACGCTCAAGGAGCGTGCGCTGCATCCGTTGCGCCGGGCCGGGGTGGAGGCGTTCCCCGCGCTGAAGGACGTCTCGTTCGCGGTCGACAACGGCGAGTTCTTCGGCATCGTCGGTCGCAACGGCAGCGGGAAGTCGACGCTGCTGAAGTGCCTCGCGGGGATCTACGGCGCCGATCGGGGGCGCATCTTCATCAACGGACGGCTGTCGACGTTCATCGAGCTGGGGGTCGGGTTCAACAACGACCTTCCCGCGCGCGACAACGTGATGATCAACGCGACGATGCTCGGGCTGTCCCCGCGCGAGGCCCGCAACCGCTACGACTCGGTGATCGACTTCGCCGAGCTGCGCGAGTTCGAGGACCTCAAGCTGAAGAACTACTCGTCGGGCATGGAGGTCCGCCTGGCCTTCAGCGTGATGATGCACGTCGACGCCGAGGTGATGCTCATCGACGAGGTGCTCGCCGTCGGCGACGCCTCCTTCCAGCAGAAGTGCTTCGACGAGTTCGCGCGCATCCGCCGCGACGGGAAGACCGTCCTGCTCGTCACCCACGACATGGGCAGCGTCCAGCGCTTCTGCGACCGCGCGATGCTGCTGGAGCGCGGCGACGTCGTCGAGGTCGGCGACCCGGAGCACGTCGCCGCCCGCTACCTCGAGATCAACTTCAACCGCGGCGAGGTCGAGGCTCCGCACGACGAGTCCGAGAGCAGCCGCCACGGCGATCGCCGCGCCGAGATCGTCGACGCGTGGTTCGAGGACGAGACCGGTGCGCGCGCCGCGACCGTCCGCGGCGCCGGCGAACACATGACCTTCTGCTTCCGCGCGCAGTTCCGCGAGGCTCTGACCGATCCGCTGTTCGGCGTCGTCATCGCCGACGACCGCGGCACCGTCGTCTTCGAGGCCTCCAACCTGCTGCGCGGGGCGTCGGGCACCTTCGCCGCCGGCGAGGAGACGACGGTCCGCATCGGCTTCGACAACGTCCTCTCCTCCGGCCGCTACGAGGCGACGCCCGCGATCGCCCACAGCGGCAGCGGCTCCGCGTGGATCGACCGGCGCGAGCGCTTCGCCACCGTCGTCGTCACCGCCGCGCGGGCCACCGACGCCGTCCTGGACCTCCCGTTCGAGCTGGAGATCGGGCCAAAGGCTCGTCCTGGCGGCTCGAGCTCGGAGGAAGCTCGCCCCGGCGGCTCGCGTTCCGGGGGTTCGGCATGAGCGCCCTCGAGACCCCGCCCTCGGCCGGGCTCGGCCGCCAGATCAAGGGCCCGTCCGCCGTCGGCAGCGACCCGCGCCGCTTCTGGCACCTCACGCGCGCGCTCGCGGTCACCGAGTTCAAGCTGCGCTTCTTCGGCTCCGTGCTCGGCTACGCGTGGCAGGTCATGCGGCCGCTGCTGCTCTTCGGCGTCCTCTACATCCTCTTCACGCAGGTCATCGACGTCGGCACCGACACCCCGCTCTACGGCGTCGCCCTGCTCCTCGGCCTCGTCCTCTACACGTTCTTGAGCGAGGCGACCGGCGCCGCCGTCAGCTCGGTCGTCGACCGCGAGAACCTCGTGCGCAAGATCGAGTTCCCGCGCCTGGCCGTGCCGCTGTCGGTCGTCCTCACCGCGCTCTTCAACCTCGGGCTGAACCTCGGCGTGGTCGTCGTGTTCCTGCTCGCCTCGGGCGGCAGCGTGCGCTGGAGCTGGCTGGAGATGATCCCGCTCATCGTGCTGCTGGCGATCCTGGCCAGCGGCCTGGCGATGCTGCTCAGCGCGCTCTTCGTGCGCGCGCGCGACGTCAAGCCGATCTGGGACGTCGTCCTGCAGATCCTCTTCTACGGGACGCCGATCTTCTACACGATCGAGACCGTCCAGAGCTCGGCGCCGACGTGGGTCGCGAAGGCGCTGATGCTGAACCCGTTCGCGGCGATCCTGCAGCAGGCGCGCCACGCCGTCGTCGACCCCGAGTACGTCAGCGCGTCCTCGGCCATCGGCCCGGCCTGGCGGCTGATCATCCCGCTGGCGATCGTGTTCGGCGTGTTCGGGCTGGGCTACGCCGTGTTCCGGCGCGCGGCGCCGCGGCTGGCCGAAGACCTGTGAAATCGTGAAATCCTCGCCGGGGGGCTCCGATTGCATTGCGCGACCTCGCCAGGGGCTCGCTCGCGCGGCGAGGGTGGGCTCGTGAAGCGGCTGCGCGCGGGGGCGGGGCGCGCCTACACCCGGCTGTGGCATCGGGGGCGACCGCGCTCGGCCCAGCTCGTGCCGCATCTGTCGCCGCGCCCGCTGTCGACCCGCTTCGGGCTGGACCGCGGGCGGCCCGTCGATCGCGTCTACATCGAGCGCTTCCTGGCGGCTCACGCCACCGATCTGCACGGACGCGGCGTGGAGATCTACGAGCCCACCTACCT
>JAOPZL010000258.1 GCA_025964175.1 Solirubrobacterales bacterium | reverse complement strand
GGTTGGCCTGGAAGTCGCGCACGAGGCGGCGGCCGGTCATGCGCGGTGAGGGCGGGTCCTCGGCCGCGATCCGCCGCAGCGCCAGCGCCATGAACGCGCCCGACTGCTCCCACGACGGCCACGCGCGGGCGGTCGCCAGCGCGCCGAGCCGCAGGCGATGCAGCAGGGCGCGGTCGCGCGCGAGCAGGTCGAGCGCCCGCGCCGTCCCGCGTGGGTCGTCCCAGTCGACGACCAGCCCGTTGACGCCGTGCTCGACGTACTCCTCGTGACCCGTCACCGCGGCGACGACGCACGTCGCGCCCATGTGGAAGCCCTCCAGCGGCGGCCCGAACATGCCCTCCACGCGCGACAGCTTCAGCACCACGTCCGAACGTGCGTACAACGCGGCCATCTCCTCGTGCGACAGCGGTCCGATGACCTCGTCGGCCCCCGTCGTGTCGAACCCGCGCGCCGCGGCGACCACGGTCACGTGGCGCGGCTCGTTCATCGCGCGCACCGACGCCAGCGAGTCGCCGACGCCCTTGAACCACACGTTCGGATTGCCCTCGATGACGATCCGCAGCGGATCGTGCAGCCGCACGTCGAGCTGCGCGGGAGAGGTGAAGACGTCCTTGGAGATCCCGTTGCGCACGAGCAGCGCGCGCTCGGCCGCGACCCCGCGCAGCTCCTCCAGCGTCTGCGCGATCCAGCGCGCCTCGGTGATGACGTGGACGGGCAGGTCCTGCGTCAGCGCCGCGCCCTGGCGGTGCGGGTCGTCGGGGAAGTAGAAGCGGTCCTCCAGCGACTGCACGAAGTATGCGCGGCGCTGCGCGTTCAGCTCGTAGAGGGCCTCGGTCGTCTCCCACCACGTCGCGATCGCGATGTCGAAGCGCTGCTCGCGGGCCTGGTGCAGCGACAGGACCGCCACCTCGCCGAGGCCGCGGAACCGCCAGTCCGGATCCTCGCGCTCGCGGGCCAGGACGAGCGTCGTCTCGATCCCGTGACGCGTGAGCTGCCGTGCGTGCTCGACGACGACCCCGACGCCCCCGGAGAGCTGCAGGTCGTTGACGAGGAACGCGACGTTCAAGACGAACGCTGCGCGTTGAGCCGCGCGATCTCCTCGGAGGACCACTTGACGCTGGCCCGCAGCTCCTCGAGCTCGGCTTCGAGGACGGCCAGCGTCGACTCGCGCTGGCGCTCCCACGTGCGGCGGCCGTCGAGGTCGGAGGGGATGGTCAGCGCGCGCGAGAGCAGCTGCGGCGCGGCCGGGCCGAAGGCGACGACGAAGTGGGAGGGAACGGCGTCGGCGCGCGGGGTGACCGGCGGGACGTCGAGCTCGTGGTCGGTGTCGGCGCCCTCGACGACGAGGTGGGAGCCGTCGAGCGGCACCTGGCGGGCGACGACGGCGTCGGCGGGGAGCAGGCGCCGCAGCTCGTCGAAGGCGCCCTCGCCCCACATCGTGTGGTGGTAGGGGTTCTCCAGCGCCCAGAACGCGTCGTTGGGCACGCTCAGGAGGACGGTCCAGCCGGCGGCGGCGAGCTCGATGAGCGCGTCGATCAGCGGGACGAAGGTCGTGAGGTGCTCGACGACCTCGAAGCAGGTGATGACGCCGGGCGCCCCGTCGCCCAGCGCGGCGCGGACGGACGCGACGCCCTCGTCGGTCGAGAGGTCGGCCTGGACGCGGACGGTCTCACGGGAGAAGAGGTCGCGGCCGGCCTGGTCGAGCGCGTCGGCGTCGAAGTCGACGAGCACGAGGCGGCCGAGCGGGGCGTCGCCCAGCGCGTCGGCGGCGGCGACGCCGGCTCCGCAGCCGAGGTCGCACCACGCCGTGGAGGCGCGCACGATCGGCGCGGCCGCCGCATAGCGGAGGTCGTGCTCGACGCGAATCGAGGGCTTGGTGTCACGCGTGATGCGCTCTTGCCAGTCGGCCATGGCGCCGTGCAGCGTATCTTCCGGGCGCGATGGCGCCCGCCCACCCCTCCGGCATCCCCAGGCCGCGCTTCGGCGAGCCGCTGCGCCTGGCCTTCGTCGGCCAGCAGACCTACTTCGAGGCGTGCGCGCTCTCGGAGGTCTCCGCGCGAGTCCGCACGACGTACGTCGACTTCCGCGAGGGCGCCGATCCGGTGGCCATGCGCGCGGCGCTGGATCGCTTCGCGCCGCACGCGGTGATCGTCTTCCGCCCGGAGATCGTGCCGGCCGGGACGTTCGACGGGCTGCGCGCGCTGACCGTCGGCTTCCTGACCGAGCCGATCCCGCGAATCGGTCGGACCCGTCCCGGCAAGGCACACCCCGACCTGCGCCGCCGCCGGGAGGACCTGCGCAAGGCCGATCCCGGCAACTTCGACCGCACCGTCGCCTTCGACCCGATGATCATCCCGGCCGCCGACGAGATCCTGCCCGTCTGGCGGGCGCTTCCGATCCCGGTCGCCGATCGCTTCTACGCGGCCGCCGCGCCGATCGCCGGGCAGCCGCGGCTGGCCTTCATCGGGCGCTCGACGCCGCACCGCGAGTCCTTCCTGCGCCACCCCAAGCACGAGCTGGACATCCTCCACGTCGCGTTCGGGCTGCACGGCGACGAGCTCGACGCGCTGATGGCGACGATCGACGTCGCCGTCAACGTCCACAACGAGCCCTACCCGTCGTTCGAGAACCGCGTCTGCCTGCATCTCGCCGCCGGGCATCTCGTCGTCTCCGAGACGCTCTCGCCGACCCACGGCCTCGAGCCGGGCATCGACTACCTCGAGTTCTCCGAGCCCGACGAGCTGCTGTCGATGCTGCGCACCGTGGCGCGCCACCCCGGTGCCTACCAGCGTGTCCGCGTCCGCGGCCGGCGCAAGGCCGAGCAGTACCGCGCCAGCATGGTCTGGCCGCGCCTGGTGGCCGACGCGTTCGAGGACGTGGCCGCGTTCGGGACGGCGCGGCGGTGCAACT
>JAOPZL010000217.1 GCA_025964175.1 Solirubrobacterales bacterium | reverse complement strand
TCCTCTACCTGCGCTTCATGCGCGATCTCACCCAGACCGAGATCGCCCAGGAGATCGGCTGCTCCCAGATGCAGGTGTCGCGCATCCTGCGCCGCGCGCTCGCCCGCCTCAACGAGAAGGCCAACCGGACGTCGCCGGTGCTGACCGCGGCGTAGGGGGCGCGGATGCTCGCTCCTCTCGGTCCCCGGCATCCCGGGCAGCGAGGAACTCGACGAGATGGCTGTCGGCGTCGCGGTGCAGCAGCCAGCCGCCGTCGCGGCGCTCCAGCAGGTTCGCCTCGGCCAGGCGGCCCAGCGCCGAGGTCACCGACGGCCGCCGCGCGGCGACGAGCGCGGCCAGCGTCTCATGGGTCAGGCGCAGCGGGATGAAGAACCCGTCGGGCGTCACCCGCCCCCAGCGCTCCGCCAGCCGCCAGAAGAGCAGCAGCAGCCGCCCTTCGATACGCGGCACCTGGCCGAGCGCCAGCTGCAGCGAGAGGTTGGCGGAACGGCGCACGAGCCGCAGGGCGATCTCCTCCAGCACCGAGGGCCAGCGCGCGGCGGCGGAGACGAAGCGGCGGTCCAGCAGCGCGAGCCGGGTGGGCGCGAGCACGGCCCACTGGATCTCGCAGCTGATGCCGGGCGGCGCCTCGCGCGGGTCCCATGGGCGCAGGACGTCGCCGGAGCCGAGCAGCTCACCGGTCGCGCGGCCCTCCAGCGTCAGCGTGCGGCTGAGCAGCCCGCTGATGACGAGCAGGCCCAACGCGCCGTGCACGGGAAGGTGGTTGTGCTGCTCGGGCGCCCACGGCCCGGGCGACAGTTCGAACGATGGAGCGACGAGGCGCCGACTCGCCGTCTCGCGCTCTCCCTCGGGGAGTCCTTCTGCGAGGTCGGGATCCACGTCGATGACAGCGACGGCTCCCACGGGTGGATTGTGCCCAGCTTTGCGAGTCTTGCGCGCAGGTCGGCGCATACGGGGTAGTCGGAGGCGATGCGCTCCGTGCACGAGACCCCGACCGAGCCGATCGACTACGCCGCGCTGACCGCCGTCTATGGATCGCTCCTGGGCGCGCTGCTGGTCGCCACCCGCGACCGCGGAAACACGGCCGTGCGCAGCGAGGAGCTTCCCGCGATCGGGCTGGCGACCTTCGCCCTGTCCAAGCTCCTGGCCAGGGAGAAGATCGACACGTGGGTGCGCGAGCCGTTCGTCGACGGGGAGACGCGCCGCCCCAAGGGGCGGCGCCTGCGCTACGCGGTCGGCGAGCTCCTGACGTGCTCGCGCTGCCTGGGCGCGTGGTCGTCGCTGGGGCTCGTGGCCCTACGGCTGACGCGGCCGCGTGAGGCGCACGTGATCACCAGCGTGCTGGCCACCTCCGCGCTCAACGACTTCCTGCAGGCCGGCTTCAGCGCGCTGGCCTCTCAGGCCAACGCGCTCGAGCGCGGTCCGGCGGCCCCGCTCAGTCCAGAGACGACACGTAGGTCGGCTGGTCCAGCAGCACATCCTGCTCGCTCTGCTCGGACAGCTTGACCTTCACGAGCCAGCCGTCGCCGTAGGGATCGTTGTTGATCGCCTCCGGCGTCTCGCCGAGGCCTGCGTTGACCTCGACGATCTCGCCCGACAGCGGCGAGATGACGTCGGAGACGGCCTTGACCGACTCGACCTCGGCGTACGGCTCGTCCTTCTTGACCACCGTACCGACCTCGGGCGGGTCGAAGAACACGACCTCGCCGAGGGCGTCCTGGGCATACCAGGTGATGCCGAATGTGGCGACGTCGCCGTCGATGCGGACCCAGTCGTGCTCGGGGTGGTAGAGCAGCTCGGTCGGATAAGAAGCCTCAGCCATGAGGCGGCACGCTAGCAGCGGCCAGGATCGCGCGGACCCTGGCGCTGCTCAGGCGTTCTGGATCGACTTCGTGGGGTACGAGTGAACCAGTAGATCAGTGAGGAGCTCGTCCATGTCCTGCTCCCTCGAAACCTTGAGGGTGCGAAGATGCTCGGCGAGCTCCCGAGGCGTCATCGTCTTCATATCTCCGTGATCGGACCCTGGCGGCCCGGCTGTTCGCCACTCGGACGAATGTCCAAGTGGGTTTCCGTTTGCGTCGCTCAGGATAGAGAAGGTGGTTGCGCTGTGAACTGTTGGCGTGCGCACACATCGGCGCACCAGCAGCTAGCGCAGGAAGGGCGGGATGTCGATGTCGTCGTCGCTGATCTCCAGCGACGAGCGCTGGCGATCGTCGAGGCGGACGTCGCGGTCGCGGCGGCGCGTGCGGGTCTCCTCGCGGGCGGTCGACGGACGGGCGCGGCCGTGGTCGAAGCCGGTGGCGATGACGGTCACGCGGACCTCGTCGGTCATCGACGGGTCGATGACGGCGCCGAAGATGATGTTGGCGCTCGGGTCCGATGCGGCATTGACGATCTCGGCGGCCTCGTTGACCTCGAACAGACCGAGGTCGTTGCCGCCGGTGATGTTCAGCAGGATGCCGGTGGCGCCCTCCACGGACTCCTCCAGCAGCGGTGAGGAGATCGCCATCTTGGCGGCCTCGGCGGCGCGGTTCTCGCCCGCGGCGGCGCCGATGCCCATGAGGGCGGAGCCGGCGTCGTGCATGATCGTGCGCACGTCGGCGAAGTCGAGGTTGATCAGGCCCGGGATGGTGATCAGGTCGGTGATTCCCTGGACGCCCTGGCGCAGGACGTTGTCGGCCTCGCGGAAGGCGTCGAGGATCGAGGTGCGGCGCTCGATGACCGACAGCAGCTTCTCGTTGGGGATGACGATGAGGGTGTCGACGACCTCGCGCAGGCGCTGGACGCCCTCGTCGGCCTGACGCGTGCGCTGCGTGCCCTCGAACTCGAACGGCTTCGTGACGACGCCGACCGTGAGCGCGCCGATCTCGTTCTTGGCGATGTCGGCGATGACCGGAGCGGCTCCGGTGCCCGTGCCGCCGCCCTCGCCGGCGGTCACGAAGACCATGTCGGCGCCCTTCAGCGCCTCCGTGATCTCGTCGCGCGACTCCGCGGCGGCGCCGTACCCGACGTCGGGGTTCGCCCCGGCCCCCAGCCCCTTGGTGAGCTCATGACCGATGTTGAGCTTGATGTCGGCCTCGGTCATCTGGAGCGCCTGGGAGTCGGTGTTCGCCGAGATGAACTCGACGCCCCGCAGGCCAGCGTCGACCATCCGGCTGACGGCGTTGGTTCCACCGCCGCCGACACCGACGACCTTGATGACGGCCAGATAGCTGCCGCTGCTCTCCATGAAAAGGTGTCCGACTCTCTAGGTAGCGTTGAGGGTTTTCCGACAGTTTCCGGGGAAATCGCCGAATGCACGGTATGCACGGGCTTTGCAAAAAGTCAACGCGAAGCCTAGCGTCGCAACGTCCGTTGCAGAACGGCGAAGTCTCGATCGGCGCCGGAGAGTCCGCATTCTGACGACCTCAGCCTCCAGTCGAGGTAGAGGCTTGGTCCGTCATGGCCGTTGTCTCGCCCGTGGTGTCGGCGCCGGCCGGGAAGCCGCCGGCCGCCGGCCGGTCCGGCAGACGGACGTCGATGTAGGTCGCGCCCTTCGAGGAGGAGTCGCTCAGGACGCGCGCCGCGGCAGCCCACTTCGCGCGGGGACGATCGGGCGAGCCGAGCATCAGCTTCGGCCCGTCGCGCAGCTGCGCGGACAGCTGGCCGCCCTGCTCGTCGACCGAGGTGATCAGCTTGCGCAGCGCGACCGGTGCCACCGCGAGGACGCGCAGCGCGTCGGCTGCCTGACCCGTCCCGGTGACGACGCCGCTCGCCGGCAGCGACGACACGCCGACGGTCGGCAGGCCGTCGGAGCTCACGCGCCCGCGCAGGACGGTGCCGTCCGCCGCGACCGGGGTGCGCTGGTCGCCGATGGTCAGCGCGGCGACCGGCGGGCGCTCGATGACCTGCACCTCCAGGCGGTGCAATGGGCGCGTCGTGACGTTCAGGTCCTTGACCTGCGGGTAGGAGGCGACGGCCTCGAGCAGGCGGCCGCGATCGACGTGCAGCGTCGTCATCGTGCGCCCGGTGCGCTGAAGCGTCGCCACGATGGCAGGCGCCTCGGCGCCCGTCGCGCCGACCACCGTCACCGTGTTCGCGGAGACGAGCGAGGAGTCGCGCAGCCACATCCAGCCGCCGAACAGCGCCGCCGCGAGCAGCACGACGAGGGCGGCCCAGGCGCGGGCGCGCAGATGCACAAGACGACGGGCGACAGCTCCCATACCGATGGGGGAGTTCGACCGCGGACGGCCGGGACCTGCCTGCGAGGGCCTCGCTCAGGCGACGAGGGCGCGTCCGAGCGCATCGACGTCGCCCGCGCCCATGATCAGCACGATGTCGCCGGCCCCCAGCCGCGGCTCCAGCTCGCGGCGCACGTCGGCGAAGGCCGGTAGCGAGGCGACGCGCCCGTGCGCAGCGGCGTGGTCGGCGATCGTCGCGCCGCTGACGCCGGGGAAGTCCTCGGCCCGCTCGCGCGACGGGTAGACGTCGAGGACCGCGGCGACGTCGGCGGCGGCCAGCGCGGCGGCGAACCCGCCCGCCAGCTCCAGCGTGCGCGAGAACAGGTGCGGCTGGAAGACGGCGACGACGCGCGCCTGGCCACCCGCCTCCGAGAGCGTGCGGGCGGCGGCGATCGTCGCCGCCACCTCGGTCGGGTGATGGGCGTAGTCGTCGACGACGAGCGCTCCTGTCGCGGTGCGGCCGAGGCGCTCGAAGCGGCGGCCCGCGCCGGTGAAGGTGGCGATGGCGCGCACCGCGTCGCCCGGGTCCGCCCCCGCGAGCGCGGCCGCCTCGAGCGCGGCCGTCGCGTTGCGCGCGTTGTGCAGGCCGGGGACGTTCAGCGTGACGCCGTGGCCGCGCCAGGCGAAGGTGGAGCCGCCGTCGGCGAGGGTGACGTCGCTGGGCTCGTAGGCGACGGTGGGCTTGGGCGCGTCTCGCAGCGCGAGCAGCTTCGGGCGGTCCCAGATCACGGCGTGCGGCGGGCACGCGAGGAAGGCGCGGAAGGCGTCCTGCAGCTCCGCGAGCGAGGACCAGCGGGCGTGGTGGTCGAGCTCGACGTTCGTGACGACCGCGACCTCGACGTCCAGGCGCAGGAACGAGCCGTCGGACTCGTCGGCCTCGACGACGAGCCACTCCCCCGTCCCCCAGGCGCCGTTGGCCCCGGTGCTGCGCAGCACGCCGCCGATCAGGTAGCCGGGATCCAGGCCGCAGCCGAGCAGGACGTGCGCGGCCATCGAGGAGGTCGTCGTCTTGCCGTGGGCGCCGGCGACGGCGATCGTCCGGCGCAGCGCGGTGAGCTGGGCGAGCAGGTCGGCGCGCGTGAGCACGGGTAGGCCGCGCTCGCGGGCGGCGGCGGCCTCCGGGTTGGAGGCGGGCACCGCGGTGGAGGCGACGACCTCGACCCCGTCGCCGGCGGGCAGGTTGGCGGCGTCGTGGCCGATCGCGACGGGGATCCCCGCGGCGCGGACGCGCGCGGCGTGCGGCGAGTCGGCCTGATCGGAGCCGGTCACCGACGCGCCGAGCGCCTGGGCGGCGAGCGCGTACGCGCTCATGCCGGCGCCGCCGAGGCCGAGGACGTGCAGGCGGCGGCCGCTCCAGGGGCGCTCCGTCGGCAACGGCCGCGCGCCGCTACGGGGTTGATCGCTCACGGGCCGGATCGTACGGTCTGCCGCGGAGTACGCCGCTCAGGCCCGTGCGGCCTCCAGCACCTCGCCCGCGATGTCCTTCGCCGCGTCCGGCCGCGCCAGCCCCGCCGACGCGCGCGCCATCTGCGCCAGCCGCTGCGGGTCGGCCAGCAGCGCGCCCACCTCATCGCGCAGGCGCTCCGGCGTCAGCTCGCCGTCCGCCACCACCACGGCCGCTCCCGCCTGCGTCATCCAGCGGGCGTTGGCGGTCTGGTGGTCGGCCGCCGCGTGCGGGTACGGGATCAGGACCGCGGGCCGCCCGTGCGCCGCGACCTCGAAGATCGATCCACCCGAGCGGGCAACGACGAGGTCGGAGGCGACGAGGGCGTCGCCGAACGGCTGGATGTACGGCTCCAGCCCGTACCGCTGCGCCGCGACGCGGGAGCGCAGGCCCTCGTAGTCGCGGGCGCCCGACGCGTGCAGCACCCAGTACGGCTGGTCGGCCAGCCCGGTGATCGACGCCTCGTTGATCGACAGCGCCCCCAGGGACCCGCCGAAGACGAGCACGACCGTCGCGTCGTCGGGGATCCCGAAGCGCGCACGGGCGGTGGAGCGCCCGGCGACCGGCACCGGCGGCGGCACGGGCCGCCCGGTCACGCGGTAGCGCGGAGGCTTTAGCCCGGGCAGCGGGAAGGCGAGGCAGACACGCCGGGCGAAGCGGGCGAGCATGCGGTTGGTCAGGCCGAGGTGGGAGTCGGCCTCGGTCAGCACGAGCGGGACGCGGCGCAGCACCGCCGCGGCGCCGATCGGCCCGGCGACGTATCCGCCGCCGCCCAGGACGGCGTCGGGCTTCTCCCGGCCGAGGATCCGCCACGCGCGCACCAGCGCGGCGATCGACTGCAGCGCGGCTCGGGCGGCCTTGAGGGGGTTGGTGCGCGACAGCCCGCTCACGCGGATCTGGGTCAGCGGGTAGCCGGCGGCGGGAACGAGCTCGGCCTCGGCCCGTTCTCCGCCCACCCAGGCGACGTCCGCCCCCTCAGCCCGCAGCGCGTCCGCGACCGCCAGCGCCGGCACGACGTGCCCCGCTGTCCCGCCGGCCGCGATCAGGACCTTGACGGGTGCCGGAGGCGGGTCCCGATGTTCGTCTCTCATGGGAGGAGTTTCCCCCAACGGCGCGCAGGTGCGAGGTGCGCCCGGAGGCGACGTTCAGCAGCAGCCCCATCCCCGCGAGCAGCACCATCAGCGACGACGAGCCCGACGAGATGAACGGGAGCGGCACCCCGGTCAGGGGCGCCATCCCCAGCACCGTGAAGAGGTTCAGCAGCGCCTGGCAGAGGATCAGCGCGGTGACGCCGACGGCCAGCATCTTCGCGTAGCTCGTCCGCGCCGCCTTCGCCGCGCGCAGCCCGCCATAGGCGATCAGGCCGTAGAGGAAGAGCAGTGCCCAGACGCCGACGACGCCGAGCTCCTCGCCGATGACGGCGAGGATGAAGTCGGTGTGCGCCTCGGGCAGGAAGAAGATCTTCTGGACCGACTCCCCCAGCCCGCGCCCGAGCATCCCGCCCGAGCCGAGCGCGATCTGGCCCTGGACCGACTGGAAGCCGATCGAGTCCGCGTGCTTCCACGGGTCGATGAACGCGGTGAGACGATCGCGGCGGTACGGCTCCAGGATCGCGAAGATCATCACGAGGATCGCGCCGGCGAGCAGGAACTTGCCCAGCAGCTTCAGCGGCATCCCCGCCGCGACGAGCAGCGCGGTCGTCGTGAACGCGATCACCAGCGCGGTGCCGAGGTCGGGCTGCGAGGCGATCAGCAGCATCGAGACGCAGACGACGAGCAGCATCGGCGTCGCGATCGTCTTCGCCGTGAGGACCATCTTCGGGTTGTCGGTCAGCAGCCGCACCGCGTAGAGGACGAGCGCGATCTTCGTCAGCTCGCTGGGCTGGAACTGCAGGGGGCCGGCCCCGATCCAGCGGGTCGCGCCGTTGACCGAGACGCCGATGCCCGGGATCTTCACCGCGACGAGCAGCACGCAGGACACGCCGACCAGCGCCGGCGTGAAGTCGCGGATGCGACCGAGGTCCATGCGCGACACGAGCTGCATGACCGCGAGGCCGATGGCGCCGTACATGACGTACTTGATGAGGTATGCGGTGCCGTCGCCCTGGCCCTGCAGGAGCGTGCGGGCGGATGAGGCGCTGTAGACCATCACCGCGCCTGCGGCGAGCAGGCACAGCGTGGCGGTGAGCAGGATCCGGTGCTCCAGGGGCTGCTCGCGGGCGGCGGCGCGAGGAAGGTCCATCAGACCGGTCTTCGCCACGGGCGCGCGGAACCCTCGCGCCGGATTGGGACGAGCTAGGTGATGGAGGCCTGGTACACGGTGAAGCCGATCGCCGCGCAGACCGCCGCGACGATCCAGAAGCGCAGGATGATCTTCGTCTCCGACCAGGCCATCATCTCGAAGTGGTGGTGTATCGGGGCCATCAGGAAGACGCGCTTGCGGAAGGTCTGGAAGGAGAAGACCTGGATCAGGACGCTGAGCGCCTCGACCACGAAGATGCCGCCCAGGAGGATCAGCAGCATCTCGGTCTTCGTCATCACGGCCATGCCGGCGATCGCGCCGCCGAGCCCGAGCGAGCCGGTGTCCCCCATGAAGATCGTCGCCGGGAACGCGTTGAACCAGAGGAAGCCGATGCAGGCGCCGACCAGGCAGCCGCACAGCAGCGCGAGGTCCTTCTGCCCCGTGGTGATGAAGGTGATCCCGATGTAGGCGAGCAGGACGATCGCCGTGCAGCCGGCCGCGAGGCCGTCGAGGCCGTCGGTCAGGTTGACCGCGCTCGTCGTCCCGGCGACGACCAGGTAGATCAGCGGCAGGTAGAAGACGCCGAGGTCGATCTGGTAGTCGACGAAGCGCAGGCGCAGCGTCGACGGCAGCCCCGCCTTCTGCGTCGCGATGTACCAGAGCAGGATCGAGATGGCGATCGTCACGCCGAGCTTTGTCCGGGCGCGCAGGCCGAGCGAGCGGCGCTTGACGATCTTCGTGTAGTCGTCGGCGAAGCCGATCGCGGCCGACAGCATCGCGACCGCGTACACGCCGATCGAGCGCCAGTCGTAGTTGCTGAGGATCAGGAACGGCGCGGAGACGGCGAGGAAGATGATGATCCCGCCCATCGTCGGCGTGCCGGCCTTGGTGTGGTGGCCCGCCGGGCCCTCCTCGCGGATGTTCTGGCCGAACTCCCGGACGCGGAGGAACTGGATGAACTTCGGCGACAGGAAGACGCAGATGAGCAGGGCGGCGGTGCCGCCGAGGAGGACCTCTCCCATGATCTAGCCGTGAATGTCCGGGGTTCGGGGCATCGGTGAGGCGTTGTAGCAGCCTCCCCCGACGCTGCGCAGGGCATCGCGGGCCACGGCGACGTCGTCGAACGGCACCTTCCGCCCGCCCGCGAACTCCTGGCCCTGCTCGTGGCCCTTGCCGGCGATGACCACCACGTCGCCGCTGCGCGCCAGCTCGATCGCGGCGTGGATGGCGCGCGCACGATCCGGTTCGGTGCGGGCGTCGTTGCGGTCGATGCCGCTGAGGACCTCGGCGATGATCGCGTCGGGGTCCTCCGACCGCGGGTTGTCGGACGTCACGATCAGCTCGTCGGCGTGCGCGGCCGCGGCGGCGCCCATGAGCGGGCGCTTGGAGCGGTCGCGGTCGCCGCCGGCGCCGAAGGTGACGATCACCCGGTTCTTCGTGAGGGCGCGGGCGGCGCGCAGCACGTTGTCCAGGGAGTCCGGCGTGTGGGCGTAGTCGACGAGCACGGCGAAGGGCTGCCCCTCGTCGACGGCCTCGAACCGCCCGGGGACGCGGCCCGCCAGCGGCAGCGTGCGCGCGATCGTCTCGTCGTCGACGCCGAGGGCGCGCGCGACGGCGACCGCTCCGAGCGCGTTGGCGACGTTGAAGCGCCCCGGCATCGGCGTGCTCGTGGTGATCGTGGAGCCGTCGCGGCGGTCGACGATCGTGAAGGTGGTGCCGGTGAGCTCGAGCTTCAGGTCGATCGCGCGCAGGTCGGCGTCCGGGTCGTCGATCGCGGTGGTCACGACCGGTCCGGGCAGCGCGTCGTCGTCGGCCAGGCGACGGCCGTACGGGTCGTCGACGTTGATCACCGAGACGCCCGGATCGCGCAGGAACAGCTCCCGCTTGGCCAGGAAGTACGCCTCCATCGTCGGATGGAAGTCGAGGTGGTCCTGGGTGAGGTTGGTGAACAGCGCCGCCGCCCAGTGGATGCCGTCGACACGGCCCAGCTCCAGGGCGTGCGAGGAGACCTCCATCGCGGCGGCGCGGTCGCCACCGTCACGCATCCGCGCGAACGCGCCCTGCAGCTCGATCGCCTCGGGCGTGGTGCGCTCCATGGTCGCCTCCTGCCCGCCGATGACCGACTTGACCGTGCCGAGCAGCGCGGTCTGGACGCCGTCGGCCTCCAGCAGCTCGCGGATCAGGAAGCACGTGGTCGTCTTGCCGTTGGTCCCGGTGACGCCGACGACGTTCAGCGCGGCCGTCGGATCGCCGTGGAAGCGCGCGGCGATCGGGCCCATCGCGTGACGGACGGACTCGACCTGCACCTGCGGGACGAGCTCCTGCACCGGGCGCTGGACGACGAGGGCGCCCGCCCCGCGGGCGACGGCGTCGGCGGCGAAGTCGTGCCCGTCGCGCGTGAACCCGGGCACGCAGAAGAAGAGCGTCCCCGGCTGCACGCGACGGTTGTCGATCGCCATCCCGGTGACCTCGACGTCGGAGGCGTCCGGACCCAGCGAGCCGTCGATGAGCTCTCCCAAGCGCATCGGGAGGAGACTAGTTGCCCGAACGAGCACTCACTTCGGGGCGATGCGCAGGTAGGGAAGCGCGAAGGACATGATCTGGCCGAACGCCGGGGCGGCGACCGTGCCGCCGAAGATGTTGCCCTGCGGCTCGTCGATCATGACCGCGCACAGGAGCTTCGGATCGCTGGCCGGGGCGAAGCCCACGAAGGACGCGACGTACCTGGACTTCGAGTACTCGCCCGTCGCCGCGTCGACCTTGTTGGCCGTGCCCGTCTTGCCCGCCAGCCGGTAGCCGGGGACCGAGACCTCGCTCGCGGTGCCGGTCGGCCCGAGGACGCCCTCGAGCATCGTGCGCAGCTGAGCGGCGACCTCGGCCGAGATGACCCGCTTGCCGCGCTTGGCCGCCGTCGGCTTGCCGCCGATCGAGTCGATGACCTCGGGGCTGCGCAGCACGCCGCCGTTGGCGATGGCCGAGTAGGCGGTGGCGATCTGGATCGGGGTGACCGCAAGGCCCTGGCCGATCGGCAGGTTGCCCATCGACGAGCCCGAGTACTGCTTGGGCGTGGGCACGATGCCCTGCTCCTCGCCGGGCAGGTCGACGCCGGTGGGCTTGCCGAAGCCGAAGGTGCGGACCCACTTGTCGAACTTCAGCCTGCCCAGCCGCAGGCCGATCGTGACGGCGCCGACGTTCGACGACTTCGCCAGGATCTGGGCGGTGGTCATCGTCTCGTAGCCGCGGTCCTCGGCCTCGCCGATGGAGCGGTCGGCGACCTGGATGGTCGGCGCGAGGTCGAAGCTCGTGTCCGGCGTGATCTTGCGCTCCTCCAGCGCGCCCGCGACGGTGAACGCCTTGAAGGTCGAGCCAGGCTCGTAGGTCGTTCCGGTCGCGAGGTCCTGGCGGGCGTAGTCGGGGGCGCCGCCCGGGTCGTTGGCGTCCACGCGCGGCCAGTTGGCCAGCGCGAGGATCTTCCCGCTGTTGGGGTCCATGACGATCGCGGTCGCGCCCTTGGGCTTGTAGACCTGGCCGACCGCGCCGAGGACCGCCTCGACCTTGCTCTGGACCGCGGCGTCGATCGTCAGCCGGACCGTCGCGCCGGAACGGGCGCGGACCTCGTCCTGGACGGCGATCGGCTGGCCGATCGCATCGTTGGTCAGGCGGCGCTTGCCGTCGTGGCCGCGCAGACGGCGGTCGAGCGAGTACTCCAGCCCGGACAGGCCGGCGCCGTCGATGCCGACGCTGCCGATGAGCTGCGAGGCCAGCCAGCTGCGCGGGTAGGTGCGGCGGCTGGTGGTGATCAGGTCGATGCCCTCGATCTTCAGCTTCTGCACGCGGGCGGCGATGTCGGCGGGCACGCCGCGCTCGACGTAGACGAAGCCGGTATCGCGCCGCGTGAACTTCTTCAGCAGCTCGTTCTCGTCGCTCCCGAGGATCCTCGAGATCTTCGCCGCAGAGCCCGGCGCGTCCTTGATCAGGTACGGGGTCGCGGCGATGTCGTCGGCCGGCTCGGAGACGGCGAGCTGGACGCCGTCGCGATCGGTGATGCCGCCGCGCCGCGCGGGGACGGTGACCGTCTGCACCTGCTGGACCGCGGCGGCCTGCTTCAGCGTGCTCGCCTTGACCGTCCCGAGGAAGGCGGAGCGCGCGCCGGCGAAGCCGAGCAGCACGATGAAGACCGCGAACAGCAGGCCGATGCGGCGATCCGTCAGGCCCACGAGCTCAGGCGCCCGGGATGGCGCCACCGGTGGCGCTGGAGGACGGGGTGTCGCTGCGGGCCACGGTGGGCGCGGGGCTCGTGACGGGAGCGGCCGCGGAGCCGGTGGTGGCGGGAGCCGGTGCCGCGGCGGTGGCGGGAGCGGCGCCGGTGGCCGTCGCGGTGCTCGCGGGTGCGGCCGTCCCGGCCGCCGTCGTGGGCGTGGCGGTCCCGGACTGGGTGGTGCCGGTGGAGGACGTCGTGCTCTGCGGCACGGGCGCGGCGGCACCGGGGACCGACGAGGTGGTCTGCGGCGCGACGGTCGTGCCGTCGGCCGCCGTCACCCCCGTGGCCGGGTGCTCGGTGTCGTTCAGCGGGGCGGCCGGCAGCAGCGCGGTCGAGGCCTCTCCCTGCGAGGGCACGCTCGTGACCTCGCCGCCGCCGATGCGCTTGCCGCCGCGACCGAGGTAGCGGACGCCGTCGGACGCGGGCAGCAGCATGCCCATGCTCTTGGCCATCACCTGGATGCGGTCGTTGGACTCCAGCTCGGAGACCTTGGCCCCGAGCCCCGCGTTCTGGCGCTCCAGCACGGTGGCGCGCTCGACCGCCTGGCCCATGCCCGAGTTGAGCTTGAGCAGCGAGACCTGCATGAAGACGAGGCCGATGAGGCCGATGCCGACGACGACGATCCAGGCGCGGCTGCGCAGCAGGCGGTCCAGCCACGTGTGCTCGGCGACGCGGCTGAGGCGGTGCACGAGCGGCGTGTGGTTGCGCGGGAGGCCGACGGGCCGGGCGACGGCAGGGCGACGCCCGAGCGGGACCTCGAAGGGCAGCTGGTTGGGGTTGACCACGGCGGCGGCGGCTGCGGCGGTCGCGACGTTGGCGCGCGCGGCC
>JAOPZL010000208.1 GCA_025964175.1 Solirubrobacterales bacterium | reverse complement strand
CCCCCCGCCGATGAGCGAGCGTCCGCATGAGCGGCGCGCGATCCGTCGACCTGACCGAGCCGCTATTGACCGCGGAGGACGTTGGACAGATGCTCGGCGGCATCCCCGCGAAGACCGTCCGAAACTACGCGCGGGAGGGGCGCTTGCCGTCCGTGAAGATCGGGAGGCATGTTCGCTTCGTCCGCTGGCGCGTCGAGGAGGCGATCACCGCGGCGGCCGATCGAGGACTCAGGATCTAGGCGACGGCGGCGGGCTCGTCGGCGGGGTTGAGGTCGGACCCGAAGGCGCTGGCGAGCTTTGCCGCAGCATCGGTGCGCGGCACGCTGTGCACGTACCGCATCGTCGTGGCGATGTCCGCATGCCCGAGCATCGCTTGCACGTCCGACACCGGAAAGACCCGCACGGCGATGGACCCGAACGTGTGACGTAGGTCGTGGAAGGTCATCGGGTTGGGCTCGGCGCGCACGTGGCCGAGCTTCGCCTGCTTCAGCCCTTCGTAGAACGCGTCCCGTACGCGCCCGGCCTCAAGCATCCCCACACCGCGGGTCGGGAAGACCAGGTCGTCGGGGCCGTTTGGGTAAAGCTTGCTGACGCGGTCGAGGGCTGTGACGGCCTGGGGGATCAGCGGCACCGATCGTCCGCGCTCACTCTTGGGCGTCTTGACGTCGTTCCCAGCCGGCGCCGACGTCGGCGCGTGGCGCAGTACGCGGACTGCCTCCCCGGTGAAGTCGATGTCTCGCCAGCGCAGGGCTCGCAGCTCACCGAACCGAAGGCCCGTGTAGGCCGCGACACGCACGGCGTCCGCCCATAGTGTGCGGCGCTCCTGCATCACCGCGAGGGCGTGCTTGTCGATCTTGCCATTGCGCATCGTCGGGAGGTCGGCGGGCGGCACGGTCGTCATGGCTCGCGCGACGGCTTCCACTTGCGAGGGCTCAAGGACGTTGAAGTCGGGCTGTGCCGCGGGTTGCGCGACCAGCTCCACACCATCGGACGGGTTCGTGGCAATCCATCCGAGTGCCACGGCGTGTTTCAGGATGCGGCGCAAGACGACCATGCGCCGCCGGATGCTCTCGCGGCCGAGCTTGCCCTTGCGGGCCGGGCTCCCGAGGCGTTTGAGGAGTTTAGATTGGTACCCCGTGACACGCGCAGCCGTTATCCGGCTGAGGAGTAGGTCGCGCGGGAACTCCTCCGCGTAGATGCGTCCGACGATCACCTCGTACCCGGCGAGGGTTGTGGGCGCGATTCCTCGCACGGTGCGGCCGTGCTCCAGCCATGACGTTGCTGCGTCCCCGAGCGTCTTCCCGGTGACGCGACGGGCGCTGGCCGGCTTCTTGCGTTCAACGGCGAGCAGGGCGTCTAGCGCCTCTTCGGCATCCTTCGGCGTTAGGTAGGTGGTGTCAGGCTTGCTCCCGTTGGCTGCCCGCCAGAGGATCGCCCCGCGTGGGGTTCGCTTCCCGGACTCTCGCACCCACGCCGGGCCGAGCGTCTTCCGCGTTTTCGTCCCGTCGGCTCGGACGTAGGTGGCAATCCAGACGCGTCCCGCGCGGGAGCGTTGCTCAACTCGTACGTGCCCGGTGATTCGTCCATGCATCACGGTCCCGTTCTTGTGTGCTCACGGGCTGCCAGGCCCGCCTTCCGGGGCGTCTAAGGCGACGCCCCTGGCACATATAGGGAACAAGGTCCTGGAACAAGATGCAAGCCGCGAGATCGGCTGAAACGACGAAACCCCCGCGTTAGCGGGGGTTTCGTGAGGCGCGCCCGGTTGGAGTCGAACCAACGACCTCTTGCTCCGGAGGCAAGCGCTCTATCCACTGAGCTACGGGCGCGTGAACCGATAAGGCTAGCGGGCGCGAGTACCTTCAGCACCGGTCATGGAACTCTCGATCTTCTTTGCCGGCACCGCCGGGTCAGTGCCGAGCGCGCGACGGGGGCTTCCGGCGACGCTGATCCGTCGCGGGGGAGACCGGATCCTGGAGGACTGCGGGGAGGGGACGCAGCGTCAGCTGCTGCGCTCCGTCGGGCTGGCCGACGTCACCGATGTCTTCCTCACGCACTTCCACGCCGACCACTGGCTCGGGCTGCCCGGGATGCTGAAGTCCTTCGACCTGCGCGACCGTGATCGGCCGCTCGCCATCTACGGCCCGCCCGGGACGAAGAAGCTCCTCAACGCGGTGAAGTTCGTGTGGGGCGGGACGGGCTACGACATCGAGCTGATCGAGCTGGAGCCCGGCGAGCCGGTCCTGCGCGACGGCTACGAGATCGCCCCGCTCGCCGTTCGCCATCGCGGCGCCGCCTACGGATACGAGCTCGTCGAGGACGACCGGCCCGGCCGCTTCGACGCGCAGCTCGCCCAGCGGCTGGGCGTCGCGTTCGGTCCCGACTTCGGTCGCCTGCAGCGCGGCGAGACGGTCAACGGCGTCGCGCCCGAGCAGGTCATCGGCGAGACGCGGCCCGGTCGCCGGGTCGTCCTCTCCGGCGACACGCGCCCGTGCGATGCCGTCGCCGAGGCCGCCTACCGGGCCGACGTGCTCGTCCACGAGGCGACCTTCGCGACCGAGGACGCCGAGCGCGCCCGCGACACCCAGCACTCCACCGCCGCCGAGGCCGCCGCGCTGGCCCGCGACGCCGAGGTCGGGCTGCTCGCGCTGACCCACCTGTCGGCCCGCTACCCCGGCGGCCTGCTGCGCGACGAGGCGCGGGCGATCTTCCCGCGCTGCGAGGTGCCGCGCGACTTCGACACGATCGAGGTCCCGTTCGCCGAGAAGGGTCTGCCCGAGCTCATCCGCTGGCAGGCGAACCCCGCCAACCCCTCCAACCCCGCGAACCCCACCCATCCCGCCGGCCCGGCCCCGCTCCCGGCCGAGGCCAAGCCGTGACCGACCCGCACTGGCCGCACCCGCACTGGGTGCCGGGCTGGCTGACCCTCGCGATCACCGGCGCGGCCGGCTTCCTGCTCGGCGTCGTGGTCCTCGTCCTCGCGCGCGGCGTCGTCCACGACAAGACGCACACGACGACGATCACGCGCACGCGGACGGTGCTCGTCACGCCCGAGGTCCCCGACGTCGTCGGCCAGACGCTCGGCCAGGCGAGGGAGACGCTCACCGCGAAGGGCTACCGCGTCACGGTCACCGGTGGCGGCTTCTTCCGCGAGCCCAGCGACGACGACACGGTCAACAGCCAGGATCCGCCCGGCGGCGCGACCGTCGGCGGCGGCGCCACCGTGACCGTCGACGCCGGCTAGTACGCTCACTGGCGAACTCCTTTAACCCGGTCCCGTGAGGCCAGGAAGGACGCAACGATGAGTGAAGAGAAGGTCGTTCTCGACCACGACGACATGCGGCGAACCCTGGTGCGGATCGCCCACGAGATCGTCGAGAAGAACGCGCAGCCGCAGCGGCTGGCCCTGGTCGGCATCCACCGGCGCGGCGCCTTCATCGCCGCCCGCCTCAAGCAGCTGGTCGACGACCTGCTCGAGGCCGACGTCCCGCTCGGGGACCTCGACATCAGCTTCTACCGCGACGACGTCGGTACCCGCGTCCGCCTCGGCGACGAGCCCGAGGTCCACGCGTCGCACCTCGACTTCGACGTCGACAACCGCACCGTCGTGATCGTCGACGACGTCCTCTTCACCGGGCGCACGGTGCGCGCCGCGATCGAGGCGCTGTTCGACTACGGCCGCCCCGAGCGCGTCCAGCTCGCGGTCCTCGCCGACCGCGGCCACCGCGAGCTGCCGATCCGCCCCGACTACGTGGGCAAGAACCTGCCGACCGCCCGAGCCGAGCGCGTGAACGTGCGCGTCCAGGAGATCGACGGCGTCGACGAAGTGACCATCTCCGAGCTCGAGGAGGCGCTCACGTCATGAGCCCCGCCACCGGACGCCACCTGCTGTCCATCGAGGACCTCGACCGCGACGGCATCGAGCGGATCCTCGACCGCGCCGCCTCGTTCGCCGAGGTCTCCGGACGCGAGATCAAGAAGTTGCCGACGCTGCGCGGCCGGCGCGTGCTGAACCTCTTCTACGAGAACTCCACGCGCACGCGCTCGTCCTTCGAGATCGCCGCCAAGACCCTCAGCGCCGACGTCACGAACTTCTCGCCCAGCGGCTCCAGCGTGGAGAAGGGCGAGTCGCTGAAGGACACCGTCCAGACGCTGAGCGCCTACGACCCCGCCGCGATCGTCATCCGCCACCCGCACGCGGGCGCCGCGGCGATGGTCGCGGGCTGGACCGCCGCGGCGGTCGTCAACGCCGGCGACGGCAAGCACGAGCACCCGACGCAGGCGCTGCTGGACGTCTACACGCTGACCCGCCGCATCGGGCCGCTGGACGGCAAGCGCGTGTGGATCATCGGCGACATCCTGCACTCGCGGGTCGCCCGCTCCGACATCCTCGCCTTCACCAAGATGGGCGCGCACGTGACCGTCTGCGGTCCGCCGACCCTGATCCCCCGTGGGATCGAGGCACTCGGGTGCGACGTCCGCTACACCCTCGACGACCTGCGCGAAGCAGACGCCGTCTACACCCTGCGCATGCAGAAGGAGCGCATGACCGACTCGTACATCCCGTCCCTGCGCGAGTACGTCGCGACCTACCAGGTCAACGCCCGCCGCCTCGGTCCGCGCCAGGTGCTCATGCACCCGGGACCGGTCAACCGCGGCGTCGAGCTGAGCGGCGAGGTCGTCGACTCGCCCCAGGCGGTCATCACCGCCCAGGTCGAGGCCGGCGTCGTCGTCCGCATGGCGGTCCTCTACGAGCTGCTGGCCGGCGCACGGACCACCGCGCCCGAGCCCGGGACTCCCGGGCCGGCGCCGGGCACCACCGCTTCCGCGACTCGCTCCCTGAGCGCGACCTCGTCGGTGGTCGGATGAGCGCCCCCCGCCTGACCTCCGTCGCGGCGCCCGCGGCCGACCTCGTGGTCCGCAACGCCCACGTGCTCGACCCCAACACCGGCATCGACGGCTTCCACGACGTCGTCGTGCGCGGCGGCGAGATCGCCGAGATCACCGCTCCCGGCGCGGCCGAGGTGCCCGCCGGCGCCGAGACCCTCGACGGCGAGGGCCGCCACCTGTTCCCGGCCTTCTTCGACCCCCACGTGCACCTGCGCACGCCGGGTCACGAGCACAAGGAGCACATCGAGACCGGCACGCGCGCCGCGGCCGCCGGCGGCTACTGCGGCGTCATCGCGATGCCGAACACCGACCCGGTGCTCGACTCCGCGCCGCTGCTGACCGCGCTGCGCGACGCCGCCTCCCGCGACGCCCGCGTGCCCGTCGGCTTCATGCCGGCGATCACCCGCGGCCTGCGGGGCACCGAGCTGACCGACATGGCCGAGCTGCGCGAACAGGGCGCGGTCGGCTTCACCGACGACGGCAAGCCCGTCACCTCCGCGGGCATGCTGCGCCGCGCGATGCAGTACCAGCGGCTGTGCGGCGGCGTCCTCGCCCTGCACGAGGAGGACCCGACGCTGAGCGGCCGCGGCGTCATGCACGAGGGCGCGATCTCCGCCCGTCTCGGGCTCGCCGGCTACCCCTCGGTGGGCGAGTCGACGATGGTCGCCCGCGACGCGATGCTCGCGCTGGACGAGGAGGCGCGCACGCACTTCCAGCACCTCAGCGCGTGGCAGTCGGTCGAGGCGCTCGCGACCGCGAAGGACCGCGGCTCCCCGGTCTCCGGCGAGGCATCCCCGCACCACCTGCTGCTGACCGACGAGGAGGTCCTCTCGTTGGACACCCGGATGAAGATGAACCCGCCGCTGCGGACCGAGCGCGACCGCCAGGCGATCATCGCCGGGCTCCGCGACGGCGTCATCGAGTGCATCGCCACCGATCACGCGCCGCACGCGGCCGACGAGAAGGACGTTCCCTTCGAGGAGGCGCCGATGGGCACGACCGGCCTGGAGACCGCGTTCGCCGCGGTCTACACGGGGCTGGTGCGGCCCGGGATCCTGCCGCTGGGGCTCGTCGTCGAGCGACTGACCGCGGGCGCCCGGCTGATGGGCCTGCCGACGCCGCGCGTCGAGGTGGGCGCGCCGGCGAACCTGAACCTCATCGACCTCGAGGCGCTCTGGCACGTGGGGGAGGCCGGCTACGAGTCGCGCTCGTCCAACTGCTGCTTCGCCGGGCGCCGCCTGCACGGCCGCGTCCTGCTCACGGTGGCCGCCGGCGCGGTGGCCTACCGGGAGCGCTCGTTCGCGGTGTCAGCGGCATGATTCGCCCAGATGGCTCACATGCCGAGGGCATGATTCGCCCAAGGGGCTCACATGCCGGGCGCGAACTCGCCCAGGGGCTCGCTCGCGCGGGGGTCATGTCATGAGTGGGTACATCCTCCTGGAGGACGGCACCCGCTTCGACGGGGATGCGGTCGGTGCTGCGGGGCACGTCACCGGCGAGGTCGTCTTCACCACCGGCATGGCCGGCTACCAGGAGTCGGTCACCGACCCCTCGTTCCGCCGCCAGATCATCGTCTTCACCTACCCGCACATCGGCAACTACGGCACGAGCGAGGAGGCGATGGAGTCGTCGGCCGTCCACGCGCGCGGCGTCGTGATGCGCTCGGCGACCAACCACAACGACGCGCCCGGCTCCACCGCGGGCTGGCTGGACTACCTGGACCGCAACGCGATCCCGGCGATCACGGGCGTCGACACGCGCGCGCTCGTCCGTCACCTGCGCGACCGCGGCGCGATGCGCGGCGGCATCTTCCCGGCCGCGATGGACGAGGCGCGGGCGATGGAGCTCGTGCAGGCCGAGGAGCCGATGACCGGCCTCGACCTCGCCGTCGAGGTCACGCCCGGCGAGATCGTGTTCGCCGGCGAGGGCAACGACGGGCCGCTGATCGTCGCCATCGACACCGGGATCAAGGGCTCGATCGTGCGCCACCTCGTCGCCCGTGGCGCGCGCATGGAGCTGCACCCGTGCACGACGTCGGCCGACGCGCTGAAGGCCCGCGGCGGCGACGCCTACTTCCTGGCCAACGGCCCGGGCGACCCGGCCGCGCTGGGCTACGTGGTCGACACCCTTCGGGAGCTGGTTGGGGAGAAGCCGACGTTCGGCATCTGCCTCGGCCATCAGCTGCTCTGCCGCGCGGTCGGGCTGGACACGTTCAAGCTCCCGTTCGGCCACCGCGGCGCCAACCACCCGGTCAAGGACCTGGAGACGGGCACGGTGGAGATCACCTCCCAGAACCACGGCTTCGCGGTGCTCGGCCCCGACGGCCAGCAGCGGATGGACACCGACGCGCCCGTGCGCTGGGACACCGACTTCGGTGCCGCCCAGCTGTCGCACATCAACCTCTACGACAAGACGGTCGAGGGGCTCACGCTGCTCGACGTCGCCGGCGGGACCGTCCAGTACCACCCCGAGGCCGGACCCGGACCGCACGACTCGCTGTACCTCTTCGACCGGTTCCTGGAGCAGATCCGCAATGCCTAGACGCGACGACATCAAGAAGATCCTCGTCCTGGGCTCCGGACCGATCGTCATCGGCCAGGCGGCCGAGTTCGACTACTCCGGCGTGCAGGCGTGCAAGGTCCTCCTGGAGGAGGGCTACGAGGTCATCCTCGCCAACTCCAACCCGGCGACGATCATGACCGACCCGGAGTTCGCGACGGCGACGTACGTCGAGCCGCTGCTGCCGGGCCCGATCGCCCAGATCATCGCCAAGGAGCGCCCCGACGCGCTGCTGCCGACGCTCGGCGGCCAGACGGCGCTGAACCTCGCGCGCACGCTGTCGGAGGACGGGACGCTCGAGCGCTACGACGTCGAGCTGATCGGCGCGAACTACGAGGCGATCGGCCGCGCCGAGGACCGCGAGCAGTTCGCCCAGACGATGGCCGACGCCGGGCTGAGGATGCCGGCCAGCGCGATCGCCCACCAGGTCTCCGAGGCGACCGACTTCGCCGACGCGACCGGCTACCCCGTGATCGTCCGCCCGGCCTTCACGCTCGGCGGCCAGGGCGGCGGCGTGGCCCACGACCGCCACGAGCTGGAGGCGGTCGCCGCGCGCGGCATCGCCGCCTCGCCGACGGGCCAGATCCTCGTCGACCAGTCGGTGATCGGGTGGGGCGAGTTCGAGCTCGAGGTCATGCGCGACCATCTCGACAACTGCGTGATCATCGCGTCGATCGAGAACCTCGACCCGATGGGCGTCCACACGGGCGACAGCGTCACCGTCGCCCCGCAGCAGACGCTCACCGATCGGCTCTACCAGAAGCTGCGCGACCAGGCGTTCGCCGTCATCCGCGCGGTCGGCGTGGAGACCGGCGGCTCCAACGTGCAGTTCGCGGTCAACCCGGCGACCGAGGAGATCCTCGTCATCGAGATGAACCCGCGGGTGTCGCGCTCGTCCGCGCTGGCGTCCAAGGCGACGGGCTTCCCGATCGCCAAGATCGCCGCGCGCCTGGCCGTCGGCTACGCGCTGGACGAGATCGACAACGACATCACCCGCCTCACCCCGGCCGCGTTCGAGCCGACGATCGACTACGTCGTCGTGAAGTGGCCGCGGTTCGCGTTCGAGAAGTTCCAGGGCGTCGACGACGAGCTGACGACGCACATGAAGTCGGTCGGCGAGGCGATGGCGATCGGGCGCACGTTCGGCCAGTCGTTCCTCAAGGCGATGCGCTCGCGCGAGCTGGACGCCCAGCCCGACGTCAGCGGCACCGTCGAGGAGCTGCTGACCCGGCTGGAGCAGCCGCGCGCCGACCGCTACGACGTGCTGCTGCAGGCGCTCCGCCTCGGCGCGTCGGTCGAGGAGCTGCACGCGCGCACCCGCATCGACCCGTGGTTCCTGCGCGAGCTGATCCAGCCCGCGACCGATCCCGCCGCGGTCTTCGCCGGCGAGCGCTCCTACAAGTCGGTCGACACCTGCGCGGCCGAGTTCCCCGCCGAGACGCCGTACTACTACTCCGGCTGGGAGCGCACGGCGGCGCACGAGGTCGAGCGTGGCGACAAGCCGAGCGTGATGATCCTCGGGTCGGGTCCCAACCGCATCGGCCAGGGCATCGAGTTCGACTACTGCTGCGTCCACGCGGCGATGACCGTGCGCGCGTCCGGCCGCGACGCGGTGATGGTCAACTGCAACCCCGAGACCGTCTCCACCGACTACGACACCAGCGACCGGCTGTACTTCGAGCCGCTCACCCTGGAGGACGTGCTCGGCGTGGTGGAGGTCGAGCAGCCCGAGGGCGTCATCGTCCAGTTCGGCGGGCAGACCCCGCTGAAGCTGGCGGCCGGCCTGCAGGCGGCCGGCGTCCCGCTGCTGGGGACGAGCGTCGACGCGATCGACCGCGCCGAGGACCGGGGCCGCTTCGGTGCGCTGCTGGCCGACCTCGGCTACCAGGCGCCGCCGTACGCAACCGCGCACTCGGTCCAGGAGGCGATCAGCGAGGCGCCGAGCGTCGGCTTCCCGTTGCTCGTGCGCCCCAGCTACGTGCTGGGCGGGCGGGCGATGGAGATCGTCTACTCGACCGACGGGCTGAGCGCCTACTTCGAGCGCACGCAGCCCCAGGGCGAGATCTACCTCGATCGCTTCCTGGAGAACGCGATCGAGGTCGACGTCGACGCTCTCTGCGACGGCGAGACCGTCTGGATCGGCGGGATCATGCAGCACTTCGAAGAGGCCGGCATCCACTCCGGCGACTCGGCCTGCGTCCTGCCGCCGCACTCCTTGGGCGAGGACGATCTCGCCGAGATCCGCCGCCAGACCGAGGGCATCGCGCTCGGGCTGGGGGTCGTCGGCCTGCTGAACATCCAGTTCGCGGTGGCCGGCGGCTGCGTCTACGTGATCGAGGCCAACCCGCGCGCGTCGCGCACCGTCCCGTTCGTCTCCAAGGCGATCGGGATCCCACTGGCGAAGATGGCCTGCCGGGTCATGCTCGGCGAGAAGATCGGCGAGCTCGGGCTGCCCGGCGATCCGATGAGCGGGGACCACGTCTCGGTCAAGGAGGCGGTCATGCCCTTCAACCGCTTCAGCGGGTCGGACGCGCTCCTCGGGCCGGAGATGCGCTCCACCGGCGAGGTCATGGGGGTCGCGGCCGACTTCCCGGCCGCGTTCGCCAAGGCGCAGGCGGCGGCCGGTGCGGCGCTGCCCCAGAGCGGGACGGTGTTCCTGTCGGTGACCAACTCCGACAAGGGCGCGGCGATCGGCCTCGCGTTCGCGTTCGACGCGCTCGGCTTCGCGATCGTCGCGACGGAGGGGACGGCGCAGGCGATCCGCACCTACGGCGTCCCGGTCGAGACGCTGAACAAGATCGCCGAGGGGTCGCCGCACGTCGTCGACCGCATCGAGGACGGCGGCGTCGACCTCGTCATCAACACGCCGACGGGCTCGGGCGCGCGCTCGGACGGCTGGGAGATCCGCCGCGCGGCGATCGCGCGCGGCATCCCGTGCATCACGACGCTCTCGGGCGGCTACGCGGCGGCGCGGGCGATCCGGGCCGCGCGCGCGGGCGAGCTCGAGGTGCGCTCGCTGCAGGAGATCCACGGGGTGCGGCCGGCGGTCACGACGTAGCCCCGGCGCCCACGGCGTCCTGGACCCGGGCGTAGCCCTGCGAGCGGGCGATCTCCGCCAGCTCGCGGGCCAGCCGGCCCGGGAACCCGGGACCGCCGTAGACGAAGGCGGTGTACACCTCGACCAGGGTGGCGCCGGCCAGGATCCGCTCCCAGGCGTCCTCGCCGGTCTCCACGCCGCCCGCGGCGACCAGCAGCAGGCGATCCCCCGCCCGGGCGCGCAGACGGCGCAGGACGGCCAGCGAGCGCGCCTTGAGCGGTGCTCCCGAGATCCCGCCGCCCTCGAAGGCGGACTCGGCGACCGCCCGGTCGTGGGTGAGCGCGGCGCGGTCGATCGTCGTGTTCGTCGCGATCATGCCCGCCAGGTCGAGCTCCAGCGCGAGGTCGACGAGCGCGTCCAGCTCGGGGTCGGCGAGGTCCGGCGCGACCTTCAGCAGGACGGGCAGCCCCTCGCTCGCCTCCACCACGGCCCGCAGGATCGGGCGCAGCGCGGCCGGGTCCTGGAGCGATCGCAGGCCCACGGTGTTGGGCGAGCTGACGTTGACGACGAGGAAGTCGCTGACCGGCGCGACGGCCGCGGTCGAGGCGCGGTAGTCCTCCGCGGCGGCCTCCAGCGGGGCCACCTTCGACTTGCCGACGTTGGCTCCGACGAGCCCGTCGGCCCGATCGCGCCGGGCGAGCCGGCGTGCGGCGGCCGCGGCGCCCTCGTTGTTGAAGCCGAAGCGGTTCAGCAGCGCGCGGTCACGCGGCAGGCGCGCCAGACGGGGCGGCTCGTTGCCGGGTTGGGCGTGCGCGGTGACCGTCCCGACCTCGACGAATCCGAAGCCGAGCGCGAGGGCCGCCTCGAACAGATGGGCGTCCTTGTCGAAGCCAGCCGCGAGGCCGATCGGACTCGGCAACGTCGCGCCCAGCGCCTCGGTGCGAAGGATGGGGTCGACCGGAATGGCGTGGCGCCGCGCCAGGTCGCGCAGGGGCCGTGTGAACGTCAGCGTTCGCATGGCCGCCGCGCCGGCGCGGTGGGCCGCTTCGGGCGGCATCAGGAAGAGGATCGGGCGCAGCAGCGCGGAGTAGGACACCAGCCATCGTAGTGTTCCAGTTTCGCGTTCAAAACGCCTGCAAACGGCACGATCAGCATCAAGCACCCTCATCAGGGGTCGACCTGAAGTTGAGGTCCAGGCAGATTTCGCTCTCTCGCCTTGATCGGCCCCGCGGCCTATGTAGACTCGCCGCCCATGCCGCCGACCCCTTCGAACACCGCCTCCAAGCCCTCGGCGGCCCCCGAGCGATCGCTGGTCCAGCGGATGGAGGCATTGCAGCGCGCGAACGACATCCGGACGCGCCGCGCGCAGCTCAAGCGGGACCTCCGCGCGGGCCGTGCCTCGATCCACAACCTGCTGCTCGAGCCACCCGAGTGGGTCGAGACCGCCAAGGTCTTCGACATGCTCCTCGCCGTGCCCAAGTACGGCCGCGTGAAGGTCAACAAGATCCTCCAGCAGTGCCGCATCTCGCCGAGCAAGACCATCGGCGGGCTCTCGGAGCGCCAGCGCACCGAGCTCGTCGGCATGCTCCGCCGCTGAGCGTGGTCTTCGTCATCACGGGCCCTTCCGGGGTCGGCAAGGGAACCCTCATCCGGGCCCTGCTGCAGCAGGTGCCGGAGCTCGAGCTGTCCGTGAGCGCGACGACGCGCCACGCGCGCCCGGGAGAGACCCAGGGCGTCCACTACCACTTCCTCGCCGACGAGGAGTTCCAGCGCCGGTTCGACGCCGGCGAGTTCGTCGAGTCGGCCGGGTACTCGGGCCGCCGCTACGGGACGCTGCGCTCCGAGCTGGAAGACCGCGTCCAGGCCGGCCGCTCCGTGGTCCTGGAGATCGAGCTGCAGGGCGCGCGCCAGGTCCGCGAGACCGTCCCGGACGCCGTGCAGATCTTCATCGCTCCGCCGACGCCGGACACGCTGCGCCTGCGTCTCGTGGGCCGCGGGACCGACTCCAGCGACGACATCGAGCGGCGCCTGGGCGTGGCCGAGTCCGAGCTGGCGGCCCGCGACGAGTTCGCCTACGTCGTGGTCAACGACCGCCTCGAGGAGGCCGTCGCGCGGCTGGTCGAGATCGTTCGCGGAGAGATGACCGGGCGACCGGTACCCTCTACTGAATGATCTCCCCCCGTATCGATCGTCTGCTCGAGAACGTCGACTCGAACTACGCCTCGGTGATCGTCGCGGCCAAGCGCGCCCGTCAGATCAACTCGTACTACCACAACCTCGGTGAGGGCACGTTCGACGAGTTCCCGCCGCCGATGGTCGACTCCGGCTCCAAGAACTACCTCACGATCGCTCTCGAGGAAGTCGCCGGGGGCAAGATCAAGTACCACTACCGCTAGGACTCGCGGGGCGGGGGAGGGGAGTCCCGTGGCCCGGATCCTGCTCGGCGTCAGCGGCGGGATCGCCGCCTACAAGGCGCTCGAGCTGATTCGCCTCGCCACCGCGGCGGGGCACTCGGTGCGCGTCATCCAGACGCCCACCAGCCAGCGCTTCGTCGGTGCCGCCTCGTTCGCGGCGCTGACCGGTGCGCCCGTGCTCACCGACGAGTTCGAGCGCGATCCCGCCCGCGGCGCCTTTCCCGACCAGGCGCCGCCCGAGCACGACCCGCTCTCCCACCTCGAGCTCGTGCGCAACGCGGACGCGTTCCTCGTCGCTCCGGCCTCGGCCAACACGGTGGCCAAGCTCGCCCACGGGCTGGCCGACAACCTCCTGACGAGCGCCGCCCTCGCCGCCCGCTGCCCGCTCGTCGTGGCCCCGGCCATGAACGACGCGATGTGGGCCAATGCCGCCACGCGCGCCAACGTGCAGACGCTGCGCACCCGCGGGATCACCGTGCTCGAGCCCGGCGTCGGACGGCTGGCCTCCAAGGGCGAGGCGGGCGCCGGTCGCCTGCCCGACCCGTCGGTGCTGCTGGCCGCCGTCGAGGCCGTCGTGCCCGCCGCGGCCGGGGGACCGATGGAAGGACTGCGGGTGCTCGTCAGCGCCGGCGGGACGCGTGAGCCGATCGACGCCGTCCGCTACGTCGGCAACCGCTCGTCGGGGCGGATGGGCTTCGCGCTGGCCGAGGAGGCCGCGGCGCGCGGGGCGCACGTGACCGTCGTCGCCGCCAACGTCGCGCTGGCGCACGGGCCGCGCCTGAACGTCGTCGAGGTCGAGACCGCCGCGCAGCTCCAGGCTGCGTGCGAGGAGCGCTTCGGCGACTGCGACGTGCTGCTCATGGCCGCCGCGGTCGCCGACTTCCGCCCGGCCGACCCGGCCGCGGTCAAGCTGAAGAAGGAGGCGGTCGGCGCGTCGCTGTCGGTCGCGATGGAGCGCACGCCCGACGTGCTCAGCGGCCTGGCGTCGCGCCGCCGGGACGGGCAGACGCTGGTCGGCTTCGCCGCCGAGACCGGTGACGAGGCCGTTCGCTACGGGCGCGGCAAGCTGCAGGCCAAGGGGCTGGACGCGGTCGTCGTCAACGACGTCGCGGCCCCCGGCGTGGGCTTCGACGTCGAGACGAACGCGGTGACGATCGTGACCGCCGCCGGGGACCATCCCGTGGCGCTGGCCACCAAGGCGCAGATCGCCTCCACCGTGCTCGACGCCGTGATGGCGCTTCGCGGCGCGTCTGCCTCCGCGCAGGCGGGTACGTCCATCTCATGAGCACGGCCGAGCGTCTCCCGCCCGGCGAGGCCGCCGATGCGGCCGAGGCGCTCCGGCGGGTCGCCGACAACGTCCGCCGTGCGGTCGAGGTGCGCCAGGACGTGCTCGACGCCGTGCTCGTGGCGCTGGCGGCCGAGGGGCACATCCTCGTGGAGGACCTGCCGGGCGTCGGGAAGACGACGCTCGCCCGGGCGCTCGCCCGCTCGCTGGACATCAGCTTCGCGCGCGTCCAGGGCACCGCCGACCTGCTGCCCGCCGACCTCATCGGCGTCAACGTCTTCGACGCCGGCGACAGCCAGTTCTCCTTTCGGCCCGGACCGATCTTCGCCAACATCGTCCTCGACGACGAGATCAACCGCGCGGCGCCCAAGACCCAGTCCGGCCTGCTGGAGTGCATGCAGGAGGGAGCGGTCTCGCTGGACGGGACGACCCATGAGCTCGCGCGGCCGTTCGTCGTCTTCGCCACGCAGAACCCGGTGGAGTTCGAGGGCACCTACCCGCTGCCCGAGGCGCAGGTCGACCGCTTCATGGTCCGCGTCTCGCTCGGCTATCCGACGCGCTCGTCGGAGATGTCGATGCTCGCCGACAACGAGCGCGGTGATCGCGTCGCGGCACTGCGCCCGGTGGCGAGCGCCGCCGAGGTGCTCGCGGCGCAGGCGGCCGCCTCCGCCGTGCACGCATCCGATGCCCTGCGCGCATACGTCGTCGACCTCCTCGCCGTGACCCGCTCGGACCCGCGCGTCGAGCTCGGCGCCTCCCCGCGGGCGGGGCTGATGCTGCTGCGTGCCGCGAAGGCCCGCGCGCTGATGGAGGGGCGCGAGCACGCGCTGCCCGACGACGTCCAGGCGCTCGCCCAGGCGGTGCTCGCCCATCGGATCCTGCTCGGGCCCGAGGCGGTGGGGGAGACGACCGAGTCGGTCGTAGCCGACGCCGTGAAGCGCGTGCGGGCGCTGTAGGAGATGCGCGGCCGCCGCTCGCTGCCGGCGGTCTGCGGCGCCGGCGAGGCGCGGTAGGCGGCCGACATGCGCACCGGCTCCCAGGCGATCGACGCGCGCGGCGGACTGCGGGTGGGCGGCCTGGGCGTGGGACTGCTGGCGGCCGCCGCGATCTTCGACTGCGAGCCGCTGTTCGTCCCGGCGGCGGCGCTGATCGCGCTCGCGCTGCTGGCTGCCGCGTGGGTGGCGCTGGGGGCGACCGGTGCGAGCGTGGAGCGCTCGGTGACCGTGCGGCGCGTGCTCGAGGACGAGCCCGTGCACGCGCTCCTGAACGCTCGCGGTGGCCCGCTCGGGCTGATCGGCGTGGTGATCGACGATCCGCTGCTCGAGGCGCAGCGGTGGCCGCTCTCCGGCACCGGGCGCGAGCATGCCGTCTCGCTCGACGCGCGCTTCCATCGTCGCGGACGGCGCGAGATCGGGCCGCCGTCGCTGCTGTTCGCCGACCCGGTCGGCCTGGTGCGCGTCCGCCGGACCGCGGACGTCGAGCCGATCTCGCTGCTCGTGCTCCCGCGGATCGAGCCGGTGCTCTCCGCCGGGCGCGGCATCGGCGGCGACGGGACCGGCGCCGGCGGACGGCGGAT
>JAOPZL010000185.1 GCA_025964175.1 Solirubrobacterales bacterium | reverse complement strand
TCCTGGCGGACGGTCACGCCGCGGCGCCCGGCGGCGCGCAGCTCGCGCAGCGACTGGTGCAGTGCCGTGCGCTGCTTGGCCACGTGCTGGGCGGGCGCGCGCGAGAGCCGCGACAGCACCCGGGCGCGGTCGAGCACCGCACGGTGTCCATGGGCCGCGAGGCGGGCGGCGCAGCGGCTCAGCGCGGCGCGCGCCTCCTCACAGTGGAAGGGGACGGCGGTCTCGGCCGCGTGGGTCGGCGTCGAGCAGCTCGCGGCGGCGACGTCGTCCATCAGCGTGCGGTCGGTGTGGTGCCCGACCGAGGCGATGACGGGCACGGGCAGCAGCGCGACGGTCCGGCACAGCGTCTCGTCGCAGAAGCAGAAGAGGTCGGCCAGCGAGCCGCCCCCGCGGGCCACGACGATCACCTCGACCTCCCCGCACGCGGCCAGGTCCTGCAGCGCGCGGGTGATCGCGGGGGCGGCGTGGCGGTCCTGCACGGGCGCGAACGCCCAGACGACCGTCCCGCCCCAGCCGCGGCGGCGCAGCCCGGCGAGCACGTCGTCGCGCGCCTTGCCGCCCTCGCCCGTCACGACACCGATCGTGCGGGGCAGCTGCGGGATCGCCAGGCGCTTCTGGGGCGCGAACAGCCCTTCGAGGTCGAGTTGCTTGCGCAGGCGGTCGAGCTGGGCGAGCAGGTCGCCCTCGCCGGCCAGGCGCAGCGCGCTGACGTCGAAGGAGAAGTGCGGCGAGGAGGTCCGCGAGCCCGGGTAGTAGGCGGGCCCGCCGGCGACCACGACCTGCGCGCCGTCGGCGAGCGGGCCGGTGCGCAGGGCCTCGAACTCGTTGCGCCACATCGAGCAGGCGACCGCGCCGGTCGCGTCGCGCAGCTCGAAGTAGGCGCGAGCCTTGGAGACCTTGAAGCCCCACACCTCGCCGAACAACTGCACGCGCGAGCGCTTCTTCAGCTCGGCCTGCAGCATCACCGCGTAGGAGCCGACCGGGAACGGCCCCTTCAGCAGGGAGCCGGTGATGCCCTCAGGCCGCGGCGTGGACACGAGCCAGCTCCTGGACGGTGGTGCGGCGGTCGCCGCAGGGGAGGGCGATCAGCGTGGTGGCGCCGGCGTCGGCGTACTCGGCCACCCGCGCGCCGAGATCGGCGGGCCGGCTCGCCAGCGCGGCGGCGTCGACGAGCTCGTCGGTCAGCGCGGCGGCGGCGCCGGCCGGATCGCGCTCCAGCCACCGCTCCTGGCAGAGGCGCGCGGCGCCCCCGTGGCCATGGCGGTCGGCGAGCTCGACGTAGAAGTTCTTGCCCGGCGTGCCCATCGCCCCGAAGTAGAACGCCAGCCAGGGACGGACCGCGTCGCGCGCGGCCGCGACGTCCTCGTCCACGGCGACGGGCAGGCAGGCCGCGATGTCGAACGGGCGGTCGGTGGGCGGCGTGATCTCGGCGAGCATCGACTTCTCGATGACGAACGGGAGCCAGCCGTCGGCGATCTCGGCGGTCAGCGCGATCGACTTGGGCCCGGTCGCGCCGAGGTAGATGGGGAGGTGGTCCTGGACGGGCTGGGCCAGGAGCTTGAGCGGCTTGCCCAGCCCCGTTGCGGGATGGGCGGGATCTATCTCCAGCGGCATCTCGATGCGCTCGCGATCGAGCGCCCGGCGGACCACGTCCACGTACTCCCGCGTGCGCGACAGCCCGCGCCCGAACGGGACGCCGTACCAGCCCTCGGAGACCTGGGGCCCGCTGAGGCCGAGGCCGAGCCGGAAGCGCCCGCCGCTGATCACGTCGATGGAGGCGGCGGCCATCGCGGTGGCGGTCGGCTTGCGCGCGGGGATCTGCATCAGCGCGGAGCCGAGCCCGATCCGCGAGGTCTTGCCCGCGAGCAGCCCGAGCACGGAGACGGCGTCCTGTCCCCACGCCTCCGCGACCCACACCGAGTCCAGCCCCTGCTCGTCGGCGAGTACCGCGAGCTGCACCTGCTCGTCCGGCCCGAACCACGGCCAGTACCCGACGAAGACCCCGATCCGCATGCGATCGAGGCTATCGAGCCGGTCGGGCGCGCCGGCGATCGCTACTGCGCGATCGGCTCCTCGCCCGGCACGACGTCGTCGGAGTTGGACTTCAGCGTGCGCTGGCCCGGCTGCGCGTGGGTGCCGCGGGTCTCGCCGGAGAAGCCGAGGCGCACGAGGCGCTGGATCTCGGCCTCGCCCTCGCGGCGCGCCGGGTGATCGGCGGGCAGCGGCGCGATCAGCGTCGCGATGCGGTTGCGCAGCTGGAGCGCGAAGTGGGGGGTGGAGGCGCCCATCAGCTGACGGACGTCCTCGACCGTGACCTCATGGTCGGGGCTGGTGCGGGCTGGATGCTCGTATTGGCTCATGGGCTCTGGTCGTTCACCGGGGAGATCTCGAGGAGGGCGTCGATCCGGGACTGGGCGTCCTCGGTGATGGCCTGGACGTCCCCGACGAGCCAGGCGTGATTGTAGACCCCGCGCACCGGATCGGCGTCGTAGCCGGGCTGGATGTCGAGCAGGAACTGGGCCACGGTGTCGGGCAGCGAGCCGTCGTCGGCGGTCAGCAGCAGCGGGCCGTAGCTGCCGCTGGATGCCAGCGGCGCGGCGGCCGCGGCGGCGGCGGGCTGCGTCGGGTCGGCGAAGACCAGGCCGTGGCCCGGGTCGGTGATGCCCCAGCCGAAGTCGCCGTCGGCGTACCGCGCGAAGGCGACGGCCGCGGCCTGCGGGGTGGCGCCCGAGATCCGCGAGACCGTCCCGTACGCGCGCAGGTCGCGCGCGACGGACGCGGAGACGGCCGATTCGGGGCCGAGGACGAAGATCGCCGGCTTGCCGTGGCGCCGCAGCGCCGCCTTGGTCGCCGCGGGCAGCGCGTCGCGGCCGGTGAAGAGGATCGGGTCCCCGGACTTGGCCGCCCACGCGGCCGCGGGCATCGCGTACGCGGGCGCGTCGTCGCCGAGGACGATGACCGAGGCGCTGGGCTCGAGGGCGGCGCCGGTGGCGACGCGGTCGATGGCGGCGGCCAGTGCGGCCGGGTCGGCGCCGGCCACCGCGGTCGAGCGCAGCCCCGGCGGCGTCGGCGTCGCGCCCACACGCACGACCTGCGCGCGCCCGAGCGCGGCCGATCCGGACGGGGCCAGTCGCTTCAGCGCGTCGGCGCTGCTCGCCGGCAGCGAGGTGCCCGCGGTGAGGAGCACGGGGGCGCCGACCGGAGGCGCGACGAGGACGGAGGCGGCGATCGCCGCGTGCCAGTCCGCGGCGTCGACCAGCGTGACGGCGGCGGGTCGCGAGGCCGCCGAGGTCGACGGGAAGACGGCCAGGGCGGCGGCCGCGGCGTCGGCGGTCGCGTCGGCGCCCGCGACGCGGGTCGTGTTCTTCGTCGCCAGCGCCGGATAGCCCAGCGTCGCCGCCGTGGCGGCGGGGGCTCCCGAGGCGGTTGCGGCCGGCGACGGGTCGGTCCCGGGCCCGGCCTTGCCGCACCCGCTGACGAGGATCGCCAGCACCGCGAGCAGCAGCGCGATGGGCGAGATCCGGTGCCGTGCGTTCAAGTTCAGACCCATGTGGCCGACCACCATAGGAGCACCGGAGGCCGTCGCCCCGGTACCCATAATCGCCGTGCAACAAACCGGACGACCTGGTACGTTGCCGCGATCAACGCCGAATCACTGGCCGTCATGGCCGGTGACCGGGGGACCCAAATGTTGTTTGGGGCGAATCTCAAGCGGTGCTAACCGCGAGAGGCGCAGGCTCTTTCCGCGCCAGCCCGTCAGCTAACCCCGGAGGCCCACGAAAGAGGTAGCTGTGCGGGCACGTGCCCTGTCGACGTCGATCGTCTGCATCCTGGCCACGGGGCTGAGCGCTCTGGTCGCCATCCCCGCGTCGGCCACGACGACTCGCCAGTCGTCGGTCCCGACCGCCCCGCCGACGATCCCCACGACTCCGGCACCCGGCACGGACACCACGACGATGGGCGGTGGAGCGGCGTACGGCGTCGACCCCAACCAGACGCCGGTCATGCCCAAGGCGACGATCATCAACGGCAAGGCCTACCCGCCCGCCGCCGCGCCCCAGGAGGTCAAGGAGGCCATCTGGGCAGCGAACGAGATCGTCGGCCTCCCGTACCGGTACGGCGGCGGCCACGCCCGCGTGAAGGACTCCGGCTACGACTGCTCGGGCACCGTCTCCTACGCGCTGCGCGGCGGCAGGCTGCTGGACATGCCGCTGGACTCCTCGTCCTTCCTCTCGTGGGGCGCGGCCGGCTCCGGGGACTGGATCACGGTCTACACGAACCCCGGTCACGCCTTCGTCGTGATCGCCGGGCTGCGGCTCGACACCAGCGCCGCGGGCGACCCGTCGGGCAACGACGGTCCCCAGTGGCGCCCCGTGCTGCGCAACACCAGGGGATTCAAGGCGCGCCATCTCATCGGCTTCTGAGCCGTACGGCGAAGAAGTCGCTGTAACCTGCGCGCCAGTACATCCGCGACGCGCGACAGGAGGCAGTGATGGCCGGCACCAGTGGCCGCTTCACGACCATCATCAAGGCGAAGATCTCCAAGATGTTGGATCGAGCCGAGGACCCCGGCGAGACGCTGGACTACAGCTACAACAAGCAGCTGGAGCTCCTGCAGAACGTCAAGAAGGGCATCGCGGAGGTCGTGACCTCCAAGAAGCGCCTCCAGATGCAGTCCGACAAGCTGCAGCAGCAGGTCGTCAAGCTCGACACGCAGGCGCGCCAGGCGCTCGCGGCCGGGCAGGAGGACCTCGCCCGCACCGCGCTCGAGCGCAAGGCGCTGGCCCAGAACGAGCTGCAGTCGCTCGATGGCCAGGTCGTCGAGCTCGAGGGCGAGCAGCAGAAGCTGATCGTGTCGGAGCAGAAGCTGCGCACGAAGATCGAGTCCTTCCGCACCAAGAAGGAAGTCGTCAAGGCGCAGTACTCGGCCGCCGAGGCCCGCGTGCAGATCTCCGAGGCCGCGACCGGCGTCGGTGAGGAGATGGCCGACGTCGGCCTCGCCATGCAGCGCGCGCTCGACAAGACCGAGGACATGAAGGCCCGCGCCAACGCCGTCGAGGAGCTTGAGGCGGCCGGCACGTTCGAGGACCTCACCGCCCTCGGGCCCGGCCAGGACGACATCGATCGCCAGCTGGCGCAGATCGGCACGACCTCGCAGGTCGACGACGATCTCGCGAAGATGAAGGCCGAGCTCGCCGGCGGCCCCCCGCCCGCGCAGCTCGAAGGCGGCGCGGCGTGATCGTCCGGATCTCCACCGAGGGCCAGTACGAGCTGCCCGAGGGGATCCACGACGAGCTCAACGAGATCGACAACCGCGTGGTCGCGGCGGTCGAGGCACACGATGAGCCCGGGTTCAAGAAGTCGTTCGGCGATCTGCTCGACTTCGTGCGCGAGCGCGGGACGCCGCTGGGCGATGACGACCTGCGCGAGTCGCAGCTCATCATCCCCCCGGCCGACACCTCGATCCACGAGGCCGAGGAGTTCACCGGCGAAGGTCTGCTCCCCGACTGATGCGCAAGCTCATCCCCGCCTGCGTCGCGATCACGATGCTGTTGATCGCGACGCCGGTGGCCGGCGCCGCGTCGACGCCCAAGACCGACACGGCCACATCGGGCGCCATCACGGCGACCCTGACGTACACCATGCCGACCTCCTACGAGGCGACCGGCGTCACGCTCGCGATCACGCGCGCCGGCGTTCCGGCGACCGTCGCCAACGGCGGCGACGTCGCGAAGGGCTGCGCGGACTGCAAGGGCGCGATCCCGGTCGGCGGCCTCGACGGCAGCGGCCAGTCGTCGCTCACGTTCGCCGACCTCCAGGGCGACGGCGAGCCGGAGTTGATCGTCGACCTGTACACGGGCGGCGCGCACTGCTGCTCGATCTCGGCCATCTACGGCTGGGACGCGCAGACCGCGACGTACAACCGCCTGATCTGGAATTGGGGCGATCCGAGCTACCGGTTGGAGAAGCTCGGCTCGGGACCGCAGACCCAGCTCGTGACGGGCGACGACCGCTTCGCCTACGCGTTCTGCGCGTACGTGTGCTCGGCGATGCCGACCGTGGCGCTGGAGTACGACGGCACGACGCTGGTCAACGTGACCAAGCAGTACCCGGCGCTGGCGCGGGCCGACATCCGGGATCTGCTCAAGGGCATCAAGTCCGCGTCCAAGCACAAGGACCAGTACCCCTACATCAAGGGCCTGCTGGCGCCGCTGTGCGCCGACTACTACAACCTCGGCCAGGGGTCGAAGTGCAAGCCGCTGCTGTCCAGCGCGAAGCGGAAGGGCTGGCTGGTGAACGACCCGATCTGGAAGGGCGGCCAGAAGTACGTCAACCAGGTCCTGTCCACGATGCGGAAGTGGGGCTACCGCTAGGGAGGTAGGTTGGCGCGCATGCGTCATCCGCTTCTCCTCGGTGCAGCGGTCGCCGTCGCGTGTGCGACGGCGACCGCGCCCCCCGCCGTCGCCGTCCTGCCGTCCAACGGCGAGATCGCCTTCTCGCGCATCGCCACGGGCGGCGACACGACGATCTACACGGTGTCGCCCAGCGGCGGCGCCGTCCCGCAGCGGCTCGTCGCCGGCGGGTTCCCCGACTGGGATCCCAGCGGGCAGTACCTGGCGTTCGTGCGCGGCGGCTCGATCTGGACCGTCTCCGCATCCGGCACGGGCGCCACCCGCGTCGTGAGGAACGCCTCCTACCCGGCGTTCTCCAACGCCGGCAGCCAGCTCGCCTACGTCAAGAACGACTCGCTGTGGGTCTCCAAGGTCGACGGGACCGCAGCCAAGCGGGTGTTCGCCCACGCCAAGAACTGGGCGGTCAGCACGCCGGACTGGGGCCCGGGCGATGACCAGGTCGCCTTCAACTACGTCCGCACCGACACCGAGCCGCCAGACCTGCCGGTCGTCCAGATCCGCACCTACGCGTTCCCCGGCCAGGGGTTGCGAAGCCGGATCCTGAACCAGCCGAGGTCGAACCCCGGGCCGTGGGTCAACGGCGGCGTCTCGCTGTCGTGGATGCCCCGTGGCGACCAGATCAAGGTCACCATGACCGGGGGCCCCGCCGGCGGTCCCGCCATCGGCGTGGGCACGATGTCCAGCAGCGGCAGCTCGATCGGCACGCCGGGGATCACGGGCGCGGCCTACGCGCAGTGGGCGCCCAACGCCCAGGCGCTGTGCCTGGCCGGCCCCAGCGGGCTGCAGACCGTCGCCTTCCCTGGGACGACGCTCAAGACGATCGTGGCGCCGGGCAGCGCGACGATCGGCGCGTGCTCCTGGCGGCCGCGGCCCTAGACGCGGCGGCGCCGGCTCAGATCGGCACGCCCCACAGCGGGAACCAGCGCTCCAGCTCGGGCTCGATCGGCAGCTCGCTGCCGATCTGGGCCTTGAGCTGCAGCTCGCGCTCGACCGAGCGCTGCTGTTGGCCCGGTGCGGGCACGAACGGGTAGAACGACCCGCGCTTGACGTTGTAGATGAAGTAGACGGGCTGCTTGTTGCCGTCCTCGAAGGCGAAGACGGCGGCGAGCACCCGGTCGCCGTAGCCGCCCATCTGCAGGGCCTCGAAGACGGCGTTGATCGCGACGACGAGGTCCTCGACGTCGTCGTCACGGAAGATCATCCAGCGGTAGCCGAAGGGGTCGTCGACGGTCTCCACCGTCGTGCCCGTCTCCGCGCCGGTGGCCTTCACGACCTCCTGCATCTCCTCCACGATCCCGGAGAAGTCGGCCGTCGCCAGGGGCTGGAAGACGATTGCCGCCACCCCGCGCGTGTGGACGTCGTGCGAGCTGTCCAGCGTCACGTAGGCGGTGGACATGGCGAACAGGCGGTCGCGCGTGGCGGGCGCCGCAGCCTTGCGGCGCCCGAGCAGCGAGTCGAGGAATCCCATGACGGACGGAGCCTAGATGACGGCTACGCCGCGAGCGACGAGCTGCCGGCGGTGCCCTGGAGCTGCTGCTCCAGGCGCTGCAGGCGGGCGATCCGCTGCTCGACCGGGGGGTGGGTCGAGAAGAGGTTGGCGGCCGCGCTCTTGGCCGACGCGGGGATGATGAAGAAGGCGTTCATCTCCGAGGCGGCACGTAGGTCGCGCTGGGGGACCCGCTCCATCTGGCCGCTGATCTTGATCAGCGCCGAGGCCAGGGCGGACGGGCGGCCGGTGAGCACCGCGGCGCCGCGGTCGGCGGCGAACTCGCGGTAGCGCGACAGCGCCTGCATGAGGATGAACGAGACCGCGTAGACGACGAGCGAGACGAGGATGACGACCATCGCGCTCGGGCCGTCGTCGTCGTCGGACTGGCCGCCGCCGCCGAAGAGGAACCCGAACTGCAGGATCATCGAGGCGACCGCCGCGCCGAACGAGGCGAAGGTCATCACCATCACGTCGCGGTTGGCGACGTGCGACAGCTCGTGGGCCATGACGCCCTCGAACTCGGCCGGGTTCAGCAGCTCCATGATGCCGGTCGTCGCGCAGACCGTGGCGGCCTTCTGCGAGCGCCCCATCGCGAACGCGTTGGGCATCGGCGTGTCGATCACGCAGACCTTCGGCTTGGGCAGGTCGGCCTGGATGCAGAGCCGCTCGATCATCGCGTGCAGCTCCGGCGCCTGGGCCGGCGAGACTTCCTTGGCGCCCATCGAGGCGAGCGCGATCTTGTCGGAGGCGAACACCTGCAGCAGGAACAGCCCGATCGCGACGATCACCAGGATCCCGAAGCCGGCTCCAGCGGCGAAGAGCACGCCGAGCAGGACGATGTACACCGCTCCCAGGAGGAAGATGGTGAAGAGCATCCGGGCCTGCAGGCCGGTGTCCTTGCCGAACGATGTGGGTCGAGCCATGCGCATGAGTCTGACGTAGTGCGCTAAAGGACGGATCAGGGGCCCCCTTGGGCGGCGCATTGCAGGCTCGGGTGCGCCTCTCGCCTAGCCTCATCCCGCTCGTGAGACTTCGCCTCGCCCTGCTCTGCGCCATCGCGCTGCTGCCCATCGGCCTCTGGTCGCTGTCCCCGCTCGTCTCGACGGCGGCGGCGCCGCGCACCCTCAACCAGGTGCAGTCGCAGATCCAGACCAAGCAGCGCCAGATCGACCGCAAGAAGGGCAGCGAGAAGGTCCTGACCGGGACGATCAGCGGCTACTCGGCCCGGATCTCCAAGCTGCAGTCGAAGATCACGACGCTCCAGGGCCAGCAGACGGCCGTGCAGGCCGACCTCGACGCCAAGCGGGCCGAGCTCAGCAAGGTCCAGGGCGACCTGCGCACCGAGCGCGCCCGGCTGACGCGGCTGCGCCAGCGGCTCATCGCTGCCCGCGCCGCGCTGGAGGCCCGGCTCGTCGAGCTGTACAAGTCCGACCGGCCCGACCTGATGACGCTCGTGCTCTCGTCCAAGGGCTTCGCCGACCTGTTCGAGCGCAGCGAGTTCCTGCGCCGCATCTCCGATTCGGACAAGCGGATCGTGGCCACCGTCCGCGACGCCAAGGCCGAGGCGACCGCGACGACGACGCGGCTCTCCGCGCTGGAGAAGCGCGAGCAGGTCGTCGCCGCCGCGATCATGCAGCGCCGCGACGAGATCGTCGGCGTGAAGGCGCAGCTGGTCGACACCCGCAGCGGCTACGAGGCGACGCGCTCCAGCAAGCAGAACGTCCTCTCCAAGGTCCGCACCCAGCGCAAGGATCTCCAGGACGACGTCGAGGTGCTCCAGGCCGCCCAGGCCAAGATCCAGGCCCGCCTGGCCGCGGTCGCCGCGGGCGGCGACAACACCACGCTCCCGGTCGGCGCGATCAAGCAGGGCAGCGGTGGCCTGATCTGGCCGGTCAACGGCCCGATCACGTCGCCGTTCTGCGAGTCGCGCTCCTGGGAGTCCTGCCACCCCGGCATCGACATCGGCGTCCCGACGGGCACGCCGATCCGCTCCGCCGCCAACGGGCGCGTCGTCCTCATGCAGCCCGAGTCGGCGTCGGGCGGCTACGGCAACTTCACCTGCGTGCAGCACACTTCGACGATGTCGACGTGCTACGCCCACCAGTCCCAGTTCGCCACCTCGATGGGCGCGCAGGTGTCCCAGGGCGACGTGATCGGCTACGTCGGCTGCACCGGCCGCTGCTACGGCGACCACCTCCACTTCGAGGTGCGCATCAACGGCGCGGTCACCAACCCGCTGAACTACCTCTAGGCTCCACGCCGTGATCCCCGAGATCGGGCCCGTCAAGACCTTCGGCGTGATGTTCGCGCTCGCCTTCCTCGCGTGCGGCGCGATGGCCGGGCGCCGCTTCAAGGAGCTGGGCAAGCCCGTCGACTGGGCGTACGAGATCGTCTTCGCCGCGCTGATCGGCGGCCTCATCGGTGCGCGGGTCTACTACCTGATCCAGCATCCGGGCGAGTTCGGCCTGAAGGGCGTCTTCAGCGGCTCCGGGCTCGTCTTCTACGGGGGCGCGCTCGGCGGGGCGATCGGCGTGCTGCTGTGGGGCTGGTGGCGCGGGTTCCTCAACGGGTTCCTGCTGGACATGGGCGGGATCGGCCTGGCCATCGGCTACGCGATCGGGCGCATCGGCTGCCAGCTGTCGGGCGACGGCGACTACGGCACGCCGACGTCGCTGCCATGGGGGATGGCGTACCCGGATGGCACGGTCCCGACGAACGTCGAGGTGCACCCGACCCCGATCTACGAGACGCTCTCGATGGGCCTCGTCGCCTGGCTGCTGTGGCAGTGGCGCGACCGCTTCGCCCCCGGCGCCGTCTTCGCCTTCTACCTGATCTTCGCGGGGATCGAGCGCTTCCTCGTCGAGTTCATCCGCCGCACGAACTCCGCTGCGCTGGGCCTCACCCAGGCCCAGTTCGAGTCGGTCGCCTTCTTCATCATCGGCGGGATCCTCCTGGTGGTCATCGCCAAGCGCAACGGCGGCGACATCATGCGCAGGCCGGCGCAGACGGCGGCCGTGCGGGCCTAGCGGCTCAGCCGATCGCGCGGCCCAGGAAGCGCAGCGACTCCGCCTGGAGCTCGGCGTCGTGCTGGATCGAGCGGTGATGGCCGCCCGGGAACAGCAGGATCCGCTTGGGGTCGGCGAGGTCGGCGGCGGCGTCCAGCGCGACGGAGTGCTGGAAGGGGACGGTCTCGTCGCCCTCGGCGTGCAGGAGGAGCAGTCCGCCGGCGTAGGACGTGACGGCCTGCAGGTCGTCGTGCTCGGACAGGAACGCCTCCAGCGCGCGGGCCGCGACCGCGAAGGCGAAACGGCCGACGCGCAGCCCGCGCACGAGCTGCTCCGACGGTGCCGGGCAGATGGCGACGACCGCGGAGGCTCCCAGCGGCTGGGCGGCGACGATCGCCAGGTAGCCGCCCATCGACGAGCCGCGCAGCGCGAGCGGGACGTCGCGCGGCAGCTCGCCGGCCATCGCCGCCAGATCGTCGAGCACGCCGGCGTTCAGCTCGCCCTCGCTCTCGCCGTGCCCGCGCACGTCGAAGCACAGCGCGCACCAGCCTGCGGCCCGGGCCAGACGGGCGTAGTCGAAGTGCGACTCCTTGGCGGAGTCGGCGCCGTGGATGATCAGCAGCGAGCCGACGGCTGGCCCCTGCGGAGCGAAGCGCGCCCAGGCCAACCCGGCCGTCCGGCCGAGCTCCGGAGGCTCCACGGTGATGGTGCGACTGCGCCCAAGGGCCATGAGATGCGATCCTGCCAGGTCGACATGGCCGTGACGACCCCGACCCTCACACCCGCCTTCCCCCTCGGCAGCCGTCTCAACGAGCGCGGCGTCGTCGAGATCGGCGGCTGCGACACGCTGGAGCTGGCCCGCGAGTTCGGCACGCCCGCGTACGTCGTCGCCGAGGACGACCTGCGCATGCGCGCCCGCTCGATGGTCGCCACCTACCGCGGGCGCAACCCGCGCGCCGAGGTCCACTTCGCCTCCAAGGCGTTCCCGTGCACCGCGGTCCTGCGGGTGCTCGCGCAGGAGGGGATCGGCTGCGACGTCGCCTCCGGGGGCGAGCTGACGCTGGCGCTGCACGCGGGCTTCGAGCCCACCGACATCCTCCTGCACGGCAACGCGAAGTCCAGCGCCGAGCTGCGTCTCGCCGTCGAGTCCGGCGTCGGCCTGATCGTCATCGACAACGCCGACGAGATCGACAAGCTGGAGCGCGTCGTGGCCGACCACGGCGGCGGTGAGCGCCAGCAGGTGCTGATCCGCGTCACGCCCGACGTCGCGGGCGCGACGCACGCCGCGATCTCGACCGGCCAGGCCGACTCGAAGTTCGGGTTCGCCATGGCCCAGGCGCCCGCGATCCTCGACCGCCTGCGCGGCAGCGCCCACCTGGACCTCCAGGGGCTGCACATGCACATCGGCTCCCAGATCCTCGCCGTCGAGCCCTTCCAGCGCGCGATCGCCGCCCTCGCCACGCTCGGCGACTTTCCGGTGATCGACGTCGGCGGCGGGCTCGGCATCACCTACACCGACGAGGTCGCGCCGAGCTTCGAGGCCTACGTCGGCGCGAAGATGGACGCCGTGGAGCGCCACTTCGGCACCGGCAGGAGGATCATCGACGAGCCGGGGCGCGCGCTCGTCGGCCCGTCGACGGTGACGCTGTACACCGTCGAATCGGTCAAGCACAACGTCTCCACCTGGGTCGGCGTCGACGGCGGCATGTCCGACAACCTGCGCCCGATGCTCTACGGCGCCCGCTACGACGCGCACGTCGTCGATCGCCCCGGCGGATCGACGCGCTGCCACATCGCCGGCAAGCACTGCGAGTCGGGCGACGTGATCGTCCGCGACGCGCTGCTGGACGACCCGCGGGCCGGCGACGTCATCGTCACCCCGGCCACGGGCGCGTACGGTCATGCCATGGCCAACAACTACAACGGCGTCCCGCGCCCACCGGTCGTGTTCGCCAAGGGCGGCGACGCGCGTGTGGTCGTGCGGCGCGAGAGCTACGAGGACCTGCTTGTCCGAGACGTTTGAGGTCGGCCTGCTCGGCCACGGCACGGTCGGCTCGGCGTTCGCCGAGCTGCTGGACGCCCGGGCCCCGCAGATCGAGACCACCACCGGGCTGCGCCCGCGCCTCAGCGGCGTGCTCACGCGCTCGCGCGGGAACTTCGACGAGATCCTCGCCGCCTCGGACCTGATCGTCGAGGTGATGGGCGGCGTGGACCCGGCCCGCGAGTACGTGCTGCGCGCGCTGAACGCCGGCAAGCACGTCGTGACCGCCAACAAGCAGCTCCTGGCGCTGCACGGCGAGGAGCTGTGGGCGGCCGCGCGCGAGCAGGGGGTCCAGCTGCGCTTCGAGGCCGCCGTCGGCGGGATCGTGCCGATCATCCGCGTGCTCTCGGAGACGCTCGCCGCCGCGCACATCGACCGCGTCACCGGCATCGTCAACGGGACGACGAACTTCATCCTCTCCGAGATGGCGCGCACCGGCGAGTCCTTCGGCTCCGCGCTCGCCGAGGCCCAGCGCCTGGGGTACGCCGAGGCCGACCCGACCGCCGACGTCGGGGGCGCCGACGCCGCCGCGAAGATGGCCATCCTCGCGCGCCTGGCCTTCGACACGCCGGTCACCCTGGACCAGGTCGTCTACGAGGGGATCGAGCAGATCACCCCCGACGACCTCGAGTACGCCCGCGAGCTCGACCTGTCGCTGAAGCTGATCGGGACCGCCGCCCGGATCGGCTCGGGGATCGCGGTGCGCGTCCACCCGGCGTTCCTGTACTCCGGCCACCCGCTGGCGTCGGTCAACGGGCCGTTCAACGCGGTGACGATCGAGGCGCCGGCGATCACCGAGATCACCCTCAGCGGGCCGGGCGCCGGCGGCCCGCAGACCGCGAGCGCCGTGCTCGGCGACGTCATCAGCGCGATGATCCCGCCGGCCTCCACGCCCGAGACCTCGCAGCGGCTGGAGATCGTCACCGACCTGGAATCCGGCTTCTACCTGCACCTCGCGGTCGACGACGAGCCCGGCGTGCTCGCCCAGGTCGCCGCCGCGCTCGGCTCGCACGGGGTGTCGGTCAAGTCGCTGCAGCAGAAGGGCATGGGGGACCAGGCGCGGCTGGTCATGGTCCTGCACCGTGGGCCCGAGCGCCGCTTCTTCGCGGCGATCGACGAGATCGCCGCGCTCCCGTTCATGCGCACCCGTCCGCGCGCCATCCGCGTCATCGAAGAGGAATTCGGGGTCTAATCCGTCGTGCCTGGTCTGATCGAGCGTTACCGTCACCGCCTCCCGTTCGAGGACGGCGACCCCGTGGTGTCGATGGGGGAGGGTTCGACGCCGCTGGTGCAGGCGCCCGCTCTGAGCGAGCGGGTCGGCGCCTCCGTCTGGCTCAAGCTCGAGGGGCTCAACCCGACGGGCTCGTTCAAGGACCGCGGCATGTGCTGCGCGGTGTCGGCCGCGCTGCGCGAGGGCTCCGAGACGGTCATCTGCGCCTCGACGGGCAACACCGCCGCCAGCGCTGCCGCCTACGCGGCCCGCGCGGGGATGCGCGGCGTGGTCATCGTCCCCGAGGGCAAGATCGCGACCGGCAAGCTGGCGCAGGCGCTCGTCTACGGCGCGCGCGTGATCGCGCTCCAGGGCAACTTCGACGAGGCCCTGACGCTCGTGCGCGAGCTCGCCGACCGCCACCCGATCGCGCTCGTCAACTCGGTCAACGACTTCCGCCTGGAGGGGCAGAAGACGGCGGCGTTCGAGCTCGTCGAGGAGCTCGCCGGCGAGCTGGACGGCCTCTGCATCCCGGTCGGCAACGCCGGCAACGTGACCGCGTATTGGAAGGGCTTCCAGGAGGTCGGCGCCTCGCCGCGCCTGTTCGGCTTCCAGGCCGAGGGGGCCGCGCCGCTCGTGCTCGGTCACCCCGTCGAGAAGCCGGAGACGGTCGCCTCGGCGATCCGCATCGGCAACCCGGCGCGGTGGGAGGAGGCGATGGCCGCCTTCACCGCGTCGCGCGGTCAGGTGCGCGCGGTCAGCGACGAGGAGATCCTCGAGGCGTGGGAGTTCCTGGCCCGCCGCGAGGGCATCTTCTGCGAGCCGGCGTCCGCGGCCTCCGTCGCGGGGCTGATCAAGTACGGCCCGGACGGCTGCGAGCGCCTCGTCTGCGTGCTGACCGGCAACGGCCTGAAGGACCCCGACACGGCGCTCAGCCGCGCCGGCGGGGTGATCCCGTGCACGGCCGAGATCTCGGCCGTCGAGGCGGCAGTGCTGGGCTGAGCCGTCGCGGGCAGCGTCACCCGAATACGCTCTCGCGCCCATGCACCGCCGCCGCCTCATCCGCGTCCCCGCCTCCAGCGCCAACCTCGGGCCCGGGTTCGACGCCTTCGCCGCGGCGGTCGCCTTCCACCTGGACGTCGAGGTGGAGGAGACCGGGACGTTCGCGGTGGAGACGGACCTGCCGGTCCCGCGGGATCGGTCCAACCTGCTGGTGCGCGCGTTCGAGCGGCTCGCGCCGGCCGACGGGCTGACCTTCCGCGTCAGCTCGACGATCCCGATGTCCGGCGGGCTGGGGTCCAGCGCCGCGGCCGTCGTGGCCGGGCTCGTCGCCGCCGACCACCTGTTCGAGCTCGACGCCGACCTGCTCGCGCTGGCGACCGAGATCGAGGGCCACCCCGACAACGTCGCCGCCGCGCTGCGCGGTGGGTTCGTCGTCTGCGCCGACGGGGACGCCGTCCGCTTCGACCCGCCCGACGCGCTGGAGGCGCTCGTCGTCGTGCCGGGCGAGGCCGTCCACACCGCTCACGCCCGCCAGGCGCTGCCCGCCACCGTCCCGATGGCCGATGCCGTCTTCAACGTCGCCCACGGCGCGCTGCTGATGCTCGGGCTGGCCACCGGGGACCTCGACCTCGTCGGCCGCGGCCTCGCCGATCGCCTGCATCAGCCCCATCGCGAGCCGCTCTACCCGCGCTCGGCCGAGATCGTGCGGGAGGCCCGCTCGCTCGGCGCGATCGGCGCCACCATCTCGGGCGCCGGGCCGACCGTCCTGGTCTGGACGACCGTCGAGCAGGCCTTCGGCGTCCACGCCGCGCTCCAGCAGCGGGCGCGCGGCTGGGCCACCGTCCACCGCGCCTCGTTCGAGCCGGTCGGCGCGGACGTGCGCGAGCTCTAGTCCGCCGCGGGGGCGCTGAGGCGCTTCAGCTTGCGCCGGCCCGGGGCGAAGTCCGGTCCCAGCCGCCGCAGGAGCTCGTCGGTCAGCGCGAGGTAGTCCGCGCCGAGGTCGGGGCGGTAGTCGAGGATCGAGACGCCGCGCTCGGCGGACTCCGCGTAGGCGATCGAGGCGCGGATCGTCGTCTCGAAGACCTTCTCGCCGTACTCCTGCTTCAGCGTGGCGTAGGTGTCGCGGGAGTGGGTGGTTCGCATGTCGGCGATGTTCAGCACGACGCCGAGCCAGACGAGGTCGTCGTTGTGCAGCTCGTTGGCGATCTCGAGCATGCCGAGCACCTGGACGACGCCCTGCAGCGCGAAGTGCTGGGCCTCGGCGCTGATCAGCGCGTAGTCGGCGGCGACGAGCCCGTTGACGGTCAGCAGCCCGAGCGCGGGCGGGCAGTCGACGAGGATCACGTCGTAGGCGTCGCGGACCTTCTTCAGCGCACGCTTGAGGATCAGCTCGCGGCCCATCTTGCCGGCGAGCTGCAGCTCGGCCTCGGCGAGCGAGAGCGCCGCGGGGACCACGTCGTCGTGGATCGCGTCCTCCAGGTCCGCGCGCCCGGTGAGGACCTCGGCGATCGTCGGCGCCGCCTCGGGCGCGACGTCGAAGTAGTCCGACAGGTTGCCCTGGGGGTCGAGATCGACGGCGAGCACCCGCAGGCCACAGCGCCGCAGCACGTCGGCCAGCGTGCGCACGGCGGTCGTCTTGCCGGTGCCGCCCTTCTGGGAGAGAACCGCGATCGTCTGCGCCATCGAGCGCGCGACGTTACCGACGTTACCGGCCGCGCACGTCGGACGAGGTCCCGGCGCACGTCGTTCGCGACGTTACCGGCCGCGCACGCCGGACGGCCTTACCGCTCCGTCCCTTGATGCGCGCTCCAGGCGGCCGCCGGGGCCGGCGCCACGACCAGGAAGGTGAGCCGGTAGCGGCCCACGATGATCTCGTCGCCATCACGCACGATCCGCCAGTCGACGCGCTCGCCGTTGACGAAGACCCCGTTGAGGCTGCGGTCGTCGAGCACGCGGACGCCGTCGGCCTGGCGGACCAGCAGGGCGTGCCGGCGGCTGACCGTCGGATCGTCGAAGCGCACGTCCGCGGCGAGCGAGCGGCCCACGCGGGTCCACTCGCGGGTGAGTGGCACGACCCGCAGGCCCCCACCGTCGCCGTCGTCGAGCGCGAGGTACTCGCCCGGGCCGTTGGTCAGGGCGCGGGCCCGCTCGATCCAGTGGTCGCGGGCCTGGCCGTCCGGCGCGGGGGGCACGGCTCGCGAGAAGCGACCTTCCGCGCCGCTGAGCATCGCGGCACGCGTCGAGGTGTCGGCCTTCGTCCCAGGGTCCACCATCAGCTCCCGCCCTCTCCCTCGGGTTCTCGCAACAATCGTAACGAACTGGCGGCCGATCACAAAGACCGCGGTACGCGGCGTGACACGACGCGTGCAGGCGCAGGAGCAGACCCGATCGGGCGGAATCGATGACCATGCGTCGTTCCCGTGACACCCTGGGCCAGCACCTCGTGCGCAAGAGCGTCGATCGCCTGGCCGAACAGCGCGACGTGTGCACCGGCTGTGGTCGCACGCCGCTCACCGGGGAGCGCGTGCAGCGCTACGAGGACGGACGGCTCGTCTGCGAGCTGTGCCGCCCGCTGCGGCGCGTGACCGATACGCGCGACGGCGCGCACGACGAGGTCGTGCGCCACTCCGAGTACGGGCACACCGTCCGACTCGTCTCGCGCGCCGCTGCGTAGAATCCGCGCGGCATGGATCCGCTCACGGCCAGTACGACGATCGCCCGCCCACGTGAGGAGGTCTTCGCGTACCTCCTCGATGTCGCGAACCACCCCGAGTTCACCGACCACTACCTGGTCGACTGGCACCTCACCCGGGAGGACTCCGTGGGCCGCGGCGCCGGCGCGCGCTACAAGGTCAAGCGCCCGCGCAACCGCTTCGGCTACGCCGACATCACGGTGACCGAGGTCGACGCCCCCTGGCGCATCATCACCCAGGGCCGCGGCGGCAAGTACAACCGCAACCGCCAGCTCGCCGTCTACGAGCTGCAGCCCGAGCACGGCGGGACCCGCGTCGAGTACACGGTCATGGCCGAGGCGACGATGCCCACCGATCGCTTCCTGGAGTCCTTCGGCGCGCGCGGCTGGTACAAGCGCAAGACCAACAAGGCGCTGCGTCGCCTGCGGTCGATCCTCGAGGACGGCGAGGGACGCGGCCAGCGCGCGACCGTCGCGGGACGCTGAAGCCGGTCGTTGGTCTAGGATTCCGCCCCGCATGAACCTTCGACGCGTCCTCATCCTCACTGCCGTGGCCCTTCTTGCCCTGCCGCTCGCGGCGTGCGGCAACAAGGAGGCCGAGACCACCTTCGGCGAGACCGAAGGCGCCTACCTCAACGTGGGCGATCTCACCTACCAGGTGCAGATCTCGCGTCAGTTGAACCCGTCCGACAACGAGGACAAGGGCTACCTCGTCGCGGTCCCCTCGGATCAGCGCGAGCTCGCTCCCGACGAGGCGTGGTTCGCCGTCTTCGTCATCGCCTTCAACGAGCGCAAGAAGGACGCGGTCTCCGCGAACGACTTCACGGTCTCCGACACCGAGGGCGCCCTCTACAAGCCGCTCACGCTCGGCGCCGACAACGTGTTCGCCTGGCGCGGCGGCACCGTCCCCCCGCACGGCCAGCTGCCGGAGAAGGACACCGCCGCCAGCAACAACCCGTCGGTCAACGGCGCGATGCTGCTCTTCAAGGTCAAGAACGACTCGTTCAACAACCGCCCGCTGGAGCTGACCATCTCAGGCCTCGGGGGCGAGCCCGCGAAGGCCGCCGTCGACCTGGACGTCTGATCGCCTAGCGGCGTTCAGAGGGCCGCTTCGAGGACCTGTCGGGCCACGGGGGCGGCGATGTCTCCGCCGGTCCCGGCCCGCACGAGCAGCACCCCGACCACGGCGCGCGGCTCCTTGCGCCGGGCCGGCGCGTAGCCGACGAACCACGCGTCGGTGTCCGGGATCTGCGCCGCCAGGACCTCCTCGGGCGTGAGCGGGACGGCCGGGACGGAGTCGTCGGGCTTGCGCGTGTTCTCCAGCTCGGCGGTCCCGGTCTTGCCGGCCACGATCGTGCCCGGGATCGCCGCCGACACGCCGGTGCCGTAGGCGACGACCGCCTGCATCATCGTCGCGACCTCCTTGGCCACCTTCGGCGTCGTCACCCGCACGCGGCCCAGGCGCTGGCCGTAGGCGAAGGTCGGGCGCGGGCGCTCGCCGTGCAGCGCGATCGTCGCCCCGACGAGCGTCATCGTCAGCGCCGTGGCCTGCACGCGGCCCTGGCCGATCGCCGAGGAGCCGATCGCGAGGTCGTCGCCGATCTGGTCGGCGGAGGGGAGGGTCGGCGTCGCGGCGCCCGGGATCCCGGGGTCCTGGTCGAAGCCGAAGCGGCGCGCGGTGGCGACGAGGCGCTCGGCGCCCACCTTCACGCCCAGCGGCGCGAAGACCGAGTTGCACGACTTCGCGAAGGACTGCACGAGCGTGCCGCCGCAGTACTCGCCGTTGGCGTTCTCCAGCGTCACGCCCTCGAGCGTCGCCGCGGTCTGCACCGGATAGCCCGTGGCCAGCGTGGTGGCCTTCGTCTCCAGGGCCGCCGTCGCGGTGATGATCTTGAAGGTGGAGCCGGGAGGCTGCAGCCCCGACAGCGGGATCCCGGCCGCGGCGAGGATCTCGCCCGTCTTCGGGCGCATCGAGACGACCCCGCCCAGGCGCCCGGCGAGCGCGTTGACCGCCGCCGCCTGGACCTTCAGCGAGATCGTCGTGCGCACCGCGCGCGCCGGCCGGGGCGGCTGGCTGGCCAGGGTGCGCGAGCCGGCGAGCAGGACGCCGCCGGGCCGGCCGCGCAGGCGCTCGTCGAAGACCCGCTCCAGCCCGGAGACGCCGACCTGGGAGTCCTGGGGGACGCCCTCGGCGTACAGCGCGTCCTGACGATCGGCGGGCATCGTGCCGAGATCGCCGACGATCGAGGCGGCGATCGGTGAGCCGGCGACTCCGTCGCCGCCGCGGACCATCGCGGTGCGGTCGCGGGCCAGCAGCGCCGCGCGCGGGGGCAGGTCGGTGCGGCGGGTGAGCGACTCGCCCGCGCGCAGGCCCGGGAACGCGAGCGTCGGCGTCCAGGTCACCCGGGGCTGCCCGTCGACCATGCCGACGGGGACGGTCAGGACGGAGCGGACGGTGCCGAAGGCGTTCGTCGTCACGGTGGCGGCGATCTCGAAGGTCGAGTCGCCGGTCCGGCGCGCGCGGCCGAACTGGACGTGGGCGGCGGTGGCGGTCGCCTCGGCCTTGCGATAGTCGCCCACGAAGCTGCGCAGCGACCGCTTCTGCGCCGCGGCGTCGGTCAGCGCGTACATGCGTGCGAGGTCGCCGCCCTGCCAGGCCGCGGCGAAGCGCTCGGCCACGCGCTGGGAGGAGGGAACGTGCCGTGCGCCGAGGAGCGCGCCCGCGCCAAACGCGAGCACGGCGACGCCCGCGATGGGCGCCAGGCGCCGCCATCGCGACCTCCCCCGCCGCTGTGGCTGGCCGCTCACTCAGGGCGGAACGGTAGATCATGGGGCATCCGTGACCCGCCTCGACTGGATCATCGTCGTCCTGACGCTCCTCGGAGCGGCCCTCGGCTACAGCCGCGGATTCGTCGTCGGCGCCCTGTCGCTGGTCGGGTTCGGCATCGGGGCCGTGCTCGGGACGCGCCTCTCGCCGCTGCTGCTCTCGGGCGGCTCCGCGTCGCCCTACTCGCCGCTCTTCGGCCTCGTCGGAGCGCTGGCGATCGGCTCGATCCTGGCCGCCGGCTTCTCGGGGATCGCGTACCGGCTGCGCAGCGGTGCCCGGCGCGTGCCCGGCTTCTCGACCGTCGACGGCGCGCTCGGCGCGCTGCTCAGCGCCGGGATCGCGCTGGCGGTGGCGTGGCTGGCCGGCGCGGTCGCGCTGCAGACCCCGGGCATCCACGACCTGCGCATCCAGGTGCAGCGCTCGTCCGTCCTGCGCACCCTCAACGGCCTGCTGCCGCCCTCCGGCCCGGTCCTCAACGCCCTCGCC